>CAZUKI010000165.1:0-2999 GCA_964620785.1 uncultured Aestuariivirga sp. | reverse complement strand
AGATCAAGTCTCACAAAACAAAATTGCCCCGGTGAACCGGGGCAATTGCATTGCTACGTGTCTCGTGGCGCTCAGGAAACGCGGCCAGCCGGCGTCATCTTGTCGACCAGTCCGGGCAGGACTTCCGACAGGCGCTTCAGCAGTTCTTCGCGTGAGATGCCCGTCTGCTTGGCGAGATCATCGACCAGATCGCCGCCGACGCTCTTTTCCACTTCGTCCGGCGTCACGTCCTCGTTCTGCCCGGTGGAAACCCAGCTATCGGCCTTCTGGCCAAGTCCGGCCTTCTTGAAGGAATCAACCAGGTCGCCGAGGCCACCCAAGCCGCCTTGGCCACCCTGCCCGCTGGCGCTTCCGCCGGCGCTCGTCATGTTCTTGACGAACTCGCCGATCTTGTCGCGGTTCTGCCATCCGGCAACGACTGCTGCGCCGAGCAGCGCTTTCAAAAGAGTGTTTGTATTGGCCATGGTCTACCTCCTGGAACTGAGGTCCCAAATATGGGGTTGAGCACTTGGCAATTGCAAGTGTTTGCGTTGCAGCAATCGGATTGTTAATGTCGCGGCGCAGATTCCAAGGAGACTCGCATGTTAAGCATCATCTGGACCATCATTGTCGGCGCAATCGTGGGTGCCGTTGCCAAGTTTATCCTGCCCGGCTCCAATGAGCCGAAGGGCTTTGTCCTGACTGCGATCCTTGGCATCGTCGGTGCGCTTCTCGCGGGCTATGTGGGCCAGGCCATCGGCTGGTACAGTGCTGGCCAGGGCGCCGGCTTCATCGGCTCCGTCGTCGGCGCGATCGTCGTTCTCCTCATCTATGGCCAGGTGGTGAAGCCGAAGGCCTGATGCTTCCGGCCTGATTTCGGGGCCGGGTCATGGCTGAGGGTTCGCCAATCCTGAGCCCGCAGCAGATTTCTGCAATGTTCCAGGACAGTCTGACCTGGGACCGCGAGACCATGGCGGAATATCAGCGCAAGCAGTTGTCACAACTTCTGCAGCATGCGCGCGCCACGGTACCGTTCTACAAGAACAGGCTTGATCTTCTTTTCCGGAATGACGGCTCTATCGATTGGTCGCGCTGGCGCGACCTTCCGATACTGACCCGCGCTGATCTGCGCGATAGCGCTGAACGCCTGAAAACGACAGCACCTATCGAGCGCCACGGAAGTTGGGGCAAGAAATCCTCATCCGGCTCCACCGGCGTTCCCATCACAGTTGCCTTCACGCAGTTTTTCATCGAGATCGCGGGCTATGGCTGGGATAGGTTCCACAAGTTGAACGGCTTTCATGCCAACAACGGAAGCAATGAATTCGTGATGGCATTGCCGGCCTCCAGTTTGCCGGGTGCAGAATGCTTTGTCAGGACCGGCGGTCCCGGGATCCGGCCCGCGCTCTTGATCCTTCGCACCTTGCCTGTTCAGCGCAAGCTGCAACATCTTTGCCGCTCGGGCTTCCACACCCTGATGGACTCCGCCAACCACGCGGAAATCCTTGCACGCGAAAACCTCCGGCAGGGCAAGCCCCTGTCGCTCACGGGCATTGAATGCATTGGCACAGGGATCACTGAGGAACAGCAATCACTCTTCGCCGAAAGTTTCGGCACACGGGCAATCTCGCCATATAGCTCGTCCGAGGCTGCATTGATGGCGTTTGAATGCCCACACGGGCATGACCACCTTCACGTCTGCAGCGAGACGGTCCTTCTCGAGATACTCGATGAAAAGGGCCGGGAAGTTCCTGCCGGGGAAAGCGGACGCGCTGTCGTCACACCATTCTTCAATTCGGCCCAGCCTCTCATCCGCTATGAGCAGGGCGACATCTTGGTCAGAGGCAAGGCCTGCCCCGGCGGAATTACCTTGCCCGTCATTCAGCAAATAATCGGGCGCAGCGACGCCATCTTCAAGTTCCCGGACCATGAGGTGAGCGTCTTCGGCCTGGACATTGCATTTGTGCGCAACCAGCTTCAGGCCGACGCCTTCCAGATCGCACAGACGGCTGCACAGGCGTTGGAACTTCGCTATCTTTCAGCAAACGTAGCAGGATCAGACGCCACGCAAAGCGTTACCGCGGAACTGCGCAAATTCTTCCGGCCGGAGATTTCCATTGCCTTCCGGCGCGTCGCCGACATTCCCTTCAATGCCGGCGGCAAGCAGCAGCGTTACGTCCGTGAGTTTGAACCTTAGGCAGGATACGGAAGGCACCGGCTGCGTTCGGGATCCCAGTAAGTGCCTTCCGGGCACGACTCAGGCCCCTCGACCACTGGCTTTCCCTTGTTGAACCCTGCACTGGCGGCTGAACCGAAAATGTCCAGGACGCGGTTGCGCGGATCGTCTTCGCGATGGCGGCGGATCAGGCTCTTTGAGCTTTCATTGCCACCGAAGTAGAAACTGAGGCCCACGCTGCCGGAGACAAAATCGTCCTCGCCGGCGGCCACTTCTGCCTTCAGTGAAAGCGGCATGTCACTCAACAGATACTCGCCCGTCAGGTGCGCGCTTTCGAAGCCCGCAACGCTGCTGGCGCCAATTGCGAGGCGCAGATTGTCCACCGGGTAGAAGGCAGCATCAGCAAATACGAATGCCTTGTCCTTGCTCGAGCCACCGTCGGGATCGACATTCATGTAGCCGCCCGCCAGTTCAAGCGAGACACGGTCAAGATAGAATTCAGCTTCGCCGCCGCCCCACAGCACACTGGCCCCGCCCATGTCCGCAGCACCTGCGATACCACCAACAAGGTAGGAATTCGGATCACGCATGAACAGGTGGCCCGCGCCGCCCACGAAAGTATCGCCGAAGACATTCTTCGCGGCGCCGTCAATCTGCAGGCCGAAGCTCTCGCCCAGCGGCAGCGAGATCGAGCCTGCACCATAGACCAGTTCATCGCTCTTGAAATAGTCCGTGTCGGCCCAACCCGCGCCGAACTCGATCTTGCCGTTGATTGCGGAAACCGCAGGCAGGCTCATGCTGTTGATGTCGGCGGCCTGCACGGCAAGGCCAGAGACCAACAGGC
>CAZUKI010000164.1:4530-6846 GCA_964620785.1 uncultured Aestuariivirga sp. | reverse complement strand
ACTGCGTGGGATTGACCTTGCCCGGCATGATTGACGAACCCGGCTCGTTTTCCGGCAGCGACAGTTCCCCGAGGCCGGAACGCGGGCCCGACCCGAGGAAGCGGATGTCATTGGCGATCTTGAAGCAGCTCATGGCCACGGTGGTGATGGCGCCGTGGCTCATCACCATGGCGTCATGGGCGGCAAGCGCCTCGAACTTGTTCGGCGCCGAGGTGAATTTCATCTGGGTGATGGCGGCGATCTTCTGCGCCACCAGTTCGGCAAAGCCCACGGGCGCTGCAAGCCCGGTGCCGACGGCGGTTCCGCCCTGCGCCAGTTCCATGAGTGCCGGCATGGTCTGGGTGATGCGGGCGATGCCGTTCTCGATCTGCTGGGTGTAGCCGGAAAATTCCTGGCCCAGCGTCACCGGCGTTGCATCCTGCGTGTGGGTGCGGCCGATCTTGATGATGCTCTTCCATTCCTGCGCCTTGTCGTTCAGCGCGTTGCGCAGCTTCTGCAGGGCAGGGATGAGGCGGTGGTTGATCTCTTCCGCGCAGGCGATGTGCATGGCGGTGGGGAAGCAGTCATTGGATGACTGGCTCATGTTCACATGGTCATTGGGGTGAATGGGCTTCTTGGAACCCTTTTCACCGCCCATGATCTCGATTGCCCGGTTTGAGATCACTTCATTTGCATTCATGTTGGACTGTGTGCCCGAGCCAGTCTGCCAGACAACAAGCGGGAAATGCGCGTCGAGCTTGCCCTCGATCACTTCCTGTGCTGCCTGCACGATCACCTGGCCGAGCTTTGGATCTAACTTGCCCAGCGACATGTTGGCCTCGGCGGCTGCGCGCTTGACGATGCCAAGCGCCCTGATGATCGGCGCTGGTTGTTTCTCCCAGCCGATCCTGAAATTCTGCAGCGAGCGTTGTGCTTGCGCACCCCAGTAACGCGAGGCGTCAACCTCGATCGGGCCGAATGTATCTGTTTCCGTGCGTGTGGTCTTGGTCATGAAATGTCGTCGCTTGTGAAACTTCCGGGGCGTCCTTACCATGTGCACCATGAAACAGGAAGCGAGCAGCAGGCGGGCTGCGGTGGGCCTTCCCCGCACCGTCTGGTTGTTGGGCTTTGTGTCGCTTTTCATGGATATGTCGAGCGAGATGGCCCACGCCATCCTGCCGCTCTATCTTGTGGGGCCGCTCGGTGCATCCGTCGCCATGGTGGGTCTCATTGATGGCGCCGCCGAAGCCGCAGCCCAGGGCTTCAAGCTCTTTTCAGGCATTCTCAGCGACTGGGTGAACAGCCGCAAATGGCTTGCGGTTCTCGGCTATGGTCTTTCGGCTTTGACAAAGCCGCTGTTCCCGCTCTCCGTCACGCCCGCAGCCGTGCTGGCGGCGCGCCTTGCAGACCGTGTCGGCAAGGGCATTCGCGGCAGCCCGCGCGATGCCATGGTGGCTGACGTGACGCCGCCGGAACAACGCGGTGCCGCCTATGGCCTGCGCCAGAGCCTCGATACGGCGGGCGCGGTCATTGGCCCGCTCATTGCCGTGGCGCTGCTGTGGTGGAGCGTCACCGACCTGCGGGGCATACTCTGGGTCGCATGCCTTCCCGCCCTTGCGGCGGTCGCGGTGCTGGCCTTCGGCGTCCGGGAACCTGAACGCTCGCAGCCGGCGGTGCGGTGGCGCAACGTGCTGGTGTCTGCAAATCCCGGCCGGGCATTCTGGATGGTGTTGGCCTTTGGTGTCGCCCTGTCGTTTGCCCGCATGACCGAAGCCTTCCTGGTTCTGAAGGCGCAGCAGGAGACCCTTCCGGTTGCCCTGATTCCGCTGGTGATGGTGCTGATGAGCCTGCTCTTCCTTGTGGCTTCCTATCCGGCAGGGATGCTCGCCGACCGAATTGGCACGCGCGGCCTGTTGCTGGCGGGCTGCGCCACCCTGCTGCTCGCCGATGTGATGCTGGCGCAGAGCAGGGGCATTGCCTTCATGCTGGCGGGCATCGCCATCTGGGGCCTGCACATGGGCCTGACGCAGGGCCTGCTCGGAAAGCTCGTCGCCGATGCAGCACCCGCCCATCTTCGCGCCAGCTGCTTCGGCATGTTCTACCTGGCCTGTGGGCTGGCTTCGCTTGTCTCAGGACTGGCCGCCGGCTGGCTGTGGGATTGGTCTGGCCCCGGTGCTGCATTTTACATGGGGGCGGCCTTCGCGCTTGCCGCCCTGCTGGTCTGTGCCGTTACGAGTAGCGCCAGAAAGCAATCGCCGTCATGATGATGGACCAGACGAGAATGCCCTTGCGCACCACTTCCTGCGGCATGCGCCGCGCCAGATGCGCCATGATGTA
>CAZUKI010000164.1:0-4430 GCA_964620785.1 uncultured Aestuariivirga sp. | reverse complement strand
GACAGCCACAGCCAGCGCGAGACATCGAAGCTCTGGTGCCGTTCAAGCCAGGCCTTGATGGTGGGGCCGAGTGCGAATGACAGCGTTGCGAACACCAGAAGCCAGGGAATGATGCACTTGAAGAAGTCCGCCCCCAGCCAGACGAAGAGCAGCGAACCGAGAACGCCGCCCGCCGCCGCCAGCACAAGGCGCGTGACGAGATGATCACGCACCGTCATGATCTCGCGGCGATAGACAAAGGAGCCGACGATATTCGCAGGCAGCAGCGCCACGAAGTTCGCGGCGTTCGCCTCCATTTCCGAAAGGCCCGCGGCGAGCAGCAGCGGGAAGGTCATGAAGCCGGCGCCGCCCGCCAGCACATTGATCATGCCGCCAAGCACCCCGCCCGCGAAGAGCAGCACGAGATGCAGATGGTCGATCACATTACTTGCCGTCGAGCCAGATCGGATTGCTCCAGGCGCGCTTGCCGGCATGGTCGATGAGCACGACACGGAACCACGGGCTGGTCTTTTCCATCATCCAGCCGTCCTCGAGCTTTTTCAGGCTCAGTGAAGCGCCGGTGATGGCCCGCCCCACGCTTTGCGCGGTGCGCGAAATCCCGCACACGATGGCAATTGTGTCAACGGGTGAGCAGGAGACCGTAACCTCATGGCCGTGCATGGAAATATCGTGGAACTGCGGTCCCTGGGAGGCATAGTAGTGGCCATCCTTCAGGGCCTGCAGCAGCACCTCCGGCTCAAGGCTCTGGGCCTTCACATGCACCCAGCCGCCGAAATGATCAGCAGTCTTGAAATGCGCATCGTCGGTGGCAAAGGCGCCGAGGTGGCGGTGACCCTCGTTGAGCATCTGGTCGAGGAGGTAGAAGCCTTCGCCGCGATCGCACTCAACGGCGCAGCCGTGATTGTAGATCTCGACCGCATGGGCAAAGGAAAGGGCGCGGCCGTCCTCGATGGTGAGTTGCGACCATGCGGGGTGCGCGATGCCGATGAAAGCCCCGGACTCCATGGCGCGCCTGGCGATCTCGGGCCCAGTCTCGCCCTTCTTCACGGGCGTGAAATCCAGCGGAAGCCCGGCCGCCACGATGTGCCACCATTCCCCGGCAGTCGTCACCGGGGCATGAAGCTCGGCGCCGAGAATGGTCGTGAAGTTGTTGCCGCGATGGTGCCGCGTGTCGGCAACAGGGTAGTTGAAGTGGTGCGTGAAGTGCTCCGACATCATCACGAAGTCGTAGCCGACCGCCTTGTAGCGCTCGACCACCTCGTCCATGGGCAGTGCGCCATCGGACAGGTTGGAATGGGTGTGGAGGTTACCGCGCCAGAAGCGGCCCGGCAGTGAAAAGGGGGAAATGCTCGCCATGGCCTGCTTCTAGCCGCCGGTTGGCATCTCTGCCAGTGGCCAGATGCATGCCAGCCATTGCGCCACAGGCTAGATGCTCATCTGCAGGCCAAGCTCGACCACCCGGTCCGGTGGAATACGGAAGAACTCGATGGCGCGCGAGGATTGGTTCGCAAGCATGATGAAGATGCGCTGCTGCCAGAAGGGCATGACCGAACGCGGCGAAAGCCTGATGGTACGCCGGCCCATGAAGTAGCTGGCCTGCCGCGGATCGATATCCAGCCCATAGTCGGCGCAGGCGCGTAGTGCCCGCGGCACGTCTGGCTGTTCCATGTAACCGAAGCGCGCCTCCACGATCCACGCACCCAACGGGCCTTGCCGCACTGAAACGCGCTCGCCGGTGTGGCGCGGCTCGTCGGTCGTCTCAACCGTGATGAACACCAGCTTGTCGTGCAGAACACGGTTATGCTTGAGGTTGTGCATGAGGGCAGAAGGCGCAAATTTCGGGTCCGTCTGCATGAATACTGCAGCACCCGCGACACGCGCCGGGGCGCGCCGCTCCAGCGACTGCAGCAAGCCCTCGAGTTCAACAGATTCCCGCACAAGCTTGCCGGCCAGCAGCTTGCGCCCACGCAGCCAGATGTACATGAGCAGGATGATGGTGGAGCCGATCAGCACCGGCATGTAGCCGCCGTGCAGGATCTTGAGTGCATTGGCCATGCCGAAGGTAACTTCGACCGCAAGTATGAGGAGCAGGGCCGGAATGGCAAACCAGCGTGGCAGGGTGCGGGCTTTCCAGAAGAAGATCAGCGCCAGGATCGAGTCGACGATCATCGAGGTGTTGACGGCAACGCCATAGGCCGAGGCCAGGTTGGACGATGACTTGAACACCAGCACCAGAATGACCACGCCAAAGAGCAGCAGCCAGTTCACCTGGCCGACATAGATCTGTCCCTGTTCCTCCTCGGAGGTGTGGGTGATCGACATGCGCGGTAGCAGGCCAAGTGACATGGCCTGCTGCGCGACCGAAAAAGCCCCTGTGATCACCGCCTGGCTGGCGATGACAGTGACCAGAGTGGCAAGGATGACGAGCGGCACGAGGCCCCATTCCGGCGCCATGAGGAACAGCGGGTTCGAGACCGACTGCGGATGCGAAATGACGAAGGCGCCTTGCCCCAGGTAGTTGAGGAAAAGCCCAGGCAAGACCACGAAGACCCATGCCAGGCGGATGGGAGCGCGGCCGAAATGGCCCATGTCAGCATAGAGAGCTTCACCGCCAGTCACTGCCAAGAAAACGCCGCCGAAGACGAGCAGCGCCAGTCCCGGCTGGTCAACCAGCATGCGTGCACCATACCACGGATTGAAGGCGAGGAAGATTTCGAGATTGTCGAAGATGTGAACGAAGCCGATGACACCAAGCGTTGCAAACCAGATCAGCGTCACGGGCGCGAACAGCGATGCAACGCCGGCCGTGCCCTTGTACTGGAAGATGAACAGGCTGGTGAGGATGGCCAGCGTCAGCGGTACCACGAGCGGCTTGAAGCCGGCGTTGATGACGGACAGGCCCTCGACGGCAGAGAGCACCGACATGGCCGGCGTGATCATGGCATCGCCGAAGAAGAATGCGGCACCGATGACGCCGAGCACCAGGACAAAGCCGCCCTTGCGCTTGAGCAGTGTCTCGACGAGGACGACCAGTGAAAGAATGCCGCCTTCACCGCGGTTGTCGGCGCGCATCAGCATGACGACGTACTTGAGCGTCACCACGATGAGCAGGGCCCAGATCAGCAGCGAGACGACGCCGAGCACGGCAAGCCGCAGGTCGCCGCCGGCCGCCACCACCGGATGCAGGGCTTCACGCATGGCATAAAGTGGGCTGGTGCCGATGTCGCCATAGACAACACCAAGCGTCGCGAAGGCCAGCTTCAGCGTTGTGGCGCGATCATTCTCGGGTTCCGGCTCATGGGAAGGCGTGGCGGCCTCAACGTCGTCCGGCAGGGCAGCAGATGCGCTTTTGTCGTCGGGTCGCTTGGCTTGGTTCATTGAAACCCACCCCCAGCGGGTTCAGGATTGGCGCTGCCCGTCAGGGCGCGGCAATGACGGCGCGGCATTCAGCAGGTAGGCCGGACAGAGTCAAGGGTGGCGGTGCTTTCGGCTTTGGCTTGTTCGGATCTGGTTTCGGGTCCGGCTTCCGCGGCTTCCACGGCACATCGCTCATCCAGTAAGCAAGTTCATCGCCGCAGCCTGTGCCATCCTTCGGCTTGGGCGCCCACTGGTTCTTGCAGCCTGCCATGCCCGGCGGGCAGTTGATGCGGATGTGGAAGTGATAGTTGTGGCCATACATCGGCCGGACCTTGGCAAGCCATGAACGGTCGCCCTTGGCCCACTTGCACAGCTCAGCCTTGATCGGCGGATGCACGAAGATGCGTGCCACCTGGTCATACTTGGCGGCCCGCATGATCAGTTTCATGTGGTTCTCGGTCCAGACCTTGGGATTGATCTCGAGCCTGTTCTTGGTCATCACCGTCGCCGACATGTTGGCGCGGTCCTTGGCGGTCAAAATCCGGTCTGGCATCGGCGTCAGCCAGACATCGGCATCAAGGCCGATCTGGTGGCTGGCATGCCCTGTCAGCATCGGACCGCCGCGCGGCTGCGAAATGTCGCCCACCAGAAGACCGTTCCACTCCCCGGCGGCTTTTGCCTTGCGGCCAAGGTCTTCAAGGAGGGCAACGAGGTCGGGATGGCCCCACATACGGTTGCGTGACAGCCGCATCACCTGCCAGGCATTGCCCGTTTCAGGAATGGCAACAGCACCGGCCAGACAACCCCTGGCATAACTGCCGATCGACCGTGCCTTGAGGTCGGCAGGCGTCTTCTGGCGCCCGAACAGCTTCTTGGCAGGGATCTTGTTGAGCTCGGCGGTGGACTTCGGAGTCTCGAGTGCCATTTCGCTCAGCATCTCCATCGTGGTGACGTCTTGCCCCTGTGCAACGCGGACGAGCGAAGCGAGGACAAGCCCCGCCAGGCACAGCAAGGCGACGGTGCTATTTCTTGCGGAAAGCATCGAGCGAAACCACTTTTGCTTCTTCGCCACC
>CAZUKI010000163.1:0-6848 GCA_964620785.1 uncultured Aestuariivirga sp. | reverse complement strand
GAGCAGGCTGCGGCGCAGGCCGTTCATCCGGGCGAAGGCCGTGAAGGCCTGCGTGAAGCCGAGCACGTGCTTGCCGACAGGATGGCGCAGTGCTGTGTATTCCGCCTCGCGCCCCTGTGAAACCAGATAGGCAAACCAGCAGGCATCTTCCATGCCGAGATTCATGCCACGCCCGCCCACCGGTGAATGGATGTGCGCGGCATCGCCGGCGAGGAACACATGGCCCTTCTGGTAGGACGAGACCTGGCGATAGCTGATGCGGAAATCCGCGTTCCATCCCGCCTTCCTGACCTTGGCGTCAGCGGGAAGATTGTTCAGGCAATCGGCAACCGTGGTGATGAAGCGGCCGTGGCCTTCGCCCATTGGAATGAACGGCGCGAGATGGCCCGGCATGACGGTGAGCACCGCCGTGTCAAAGGGGTATGGCCAATCCGCCAGTTCTACATCGGCAAGGCCAAAGGCTTCTGGTTCCGTTTCGCCCTCGAAACTGAGGGCGAGAGCCTTGCGCACCAACGAATGGGAACCGTCGGCGCCGAAGAGAAGGTCGCTCGTCACTGGCTTGCCTTTGGAGAACGTGGAGGTGACTTTGCCATTGCCCGCGAAGCCGGTGAGGGCCGTGCCACGCTCGAGCTTGCCGCCCAATGCCTTGAAATGCCGGGCGAGGATTTCCTCGGTGCGCGACTGCGCCAGGACCAGCAGGAAATTGTAACGGTGAGGGATTTTTGTAAGGTCGAGGCGGGCAAGCACGCGGCCATCCTGACGCACGATGACCTTGCGCACCCGGTGCCCTTCCGCAAGCAGGCTCTCCGTGACGCCGGACGGTTCCATCAGGTCGAGGGTGCGGGAGTTGACGGCAAGGGCACGGGATTCTGGTGAAACCGCGCCATCCGGATCGACGATCCGGACATCATGTCCGCGCCGTTTCAGTTCGACGGCAGCAGTGAGGCCGACAGGCCCCGCGCCCGCAATCATGACCGATCTGTGCCCGGATGAGTTCATGGGCCCAGTATCGCAAGAATTCGATTGCGGGCCAATGATGGCAGGTGAGGGGTGGGGAGGGATGATTGAAACGCAATACTCCCGCCAGCCCCCATGCTCTAAGCGACGCATCATGTCCTACAATTCCCGAATCCTGCCGATGACGATTGCTTCGGCACTGTTCATGGAACAGATGGATTCAACCATCATCGCCACCTCACTGCCTGACATTGCCCGCGAACTGGGAACAAGCCCGGTGGCATTGAAGCTCGCTTTCACCACCTATCTCCTTGGCCTGACTGTGGTTCTTCCCGTGTCCGGCTGGATGGCTGATCGTTTCGGGGCCAAATTCATTTTCCGGCTGGCGATTGTCATCTTCACCGCCGGCTCGGTGGCCTGCGGCTTTGCCCAGAGCCTGGAATGGCTGGTGTTTGCCCGCGGCGTGCAGGGCGTGGGCGGCGCCCTCATGGTTCCGGTGGGCCGCATCATCATTCTGCGCTCGGTCGAGAAATCCGAGTTGCTTGACGCACTGGCCTGGCTCACCATTCCCGCACTCATCGGCCCGGTCATTGGCCCACCCATTGGTGGTTTCATAACAACGACTTACGATTGGCGATGGATCTTCTGGATCAACTTGCCATTCGGCATCCTGGCATTCACGTTGGCAACCTGGCTGATGCCCAAGCTCAAGGCCGAAAGCGTGCCGCCCCTCGATTTCAAGGGCTTCGTGCTCTCCGGCCTGGGTCTGACGCTTGCCGTTTTCGGCATGACGGTAGCCGAACGCGGTCTCTTCAGCACCATGCAGGTCTGGGCCATGATCCTGACGGGCCTCGCCTTGCTGGTGGCCTACTGGTTCCATGCCAGGCGCCATCCGGCGCCGATCCTCGACTTGCGCACCCTGCGGATCGCAACCTACCGGCATTCCGTATTGGGTGGCAGCCTGCTGCGCATCGCCGTTGGCGCAACGCCGTTCCTCATGCCCCTGATGCTGCAGCTTGGCTTCGGCTTCTCGGCCTTCCAAGCGGGTCTGATTACCTTTGCTTCAGCCATCGGTGCGCTCGCCATGAAGTTTACTGTGGCGCCGATCGTGCGCCGTTTCGGTTATCGCGAACTGCTGATCTGGAACGGCCTTGGTTGCTGTGCGCTGATTGCCGCGCAGGGCTTCTTTACCGCCCAGACGGCCTATGCCGTGATGTTCGGCGTGCTGCTGGTTTCAGGATTCATGCGCTCATTGCAGTTTTCGGCACTGAACACACTGGCCTACGCCGATGTAGAAACGCGCGACATGGCCCGCGCCAATGCGCTCTACACGGTCGCCCAGCAGCTTTTCCTGGCGCTGGGCGTTTCGGTTGCCGCGTTCCTGCTCGACAGCCGCATGTGGTACTTTGGGCGCAATGAACTGGTGGCCGGCGATTTCGCCTTCGCCCTCATCGTCGTGGCTGCCATCGCGGCCTTCTCCAGTTTCAGCTACATGCGACTGCAGCCTGAGGCGGGCGCCAGCGTATCAGGCCGCAGCAAGCCGAAGGCAGCGTTGCCCTAGGGCCAGCGGTGCTGCTCACGGGGGCTTGAAGGCCAAGACTGGAATTGTGAGTTTCCGCAGGCGGCGCCAACGCCTATCTTCCGGCAGGAAGGAACCAGATCCAATGAAACGCCGCTATTTCCTGTTAACCGCTGCTGCATCGGGCCTTGCCCTGGCAGCTTCCCGCATTTCATCACCCGTCATGGCCGACGAGAGCTTTGCGGTGGTCAAGACTGATGCGGAATGGAAGTCACTTCTTTCGCCAGACCAGTTTGCTACCCTGCGCCATGAGGCGACAGAGCGTCCATTCACCTCTCCGTTGCTCGACGAGCACCGCAAGGGCACCTTCAACTGCGCGGGCTGCGCGCTGCCTCTTTACGCCTCCGAAACGAAGTACGACTCCGGCACCGGCTGGCCCAGCTTCTACGATCATTTGCCGGATGCCATCGGCAAGCGCGAGGACACTTCGCTGTTCATGACGCGGGTCGAGGTTCATTGCAGCCGCTGCGGCGGTCACCTTGGCCATGTCTTCGAGGATGGCCCGGCGCCCACCGGCCTGCGCTATTGCATGAACGGCGTGGCCCTGAGCTTCACGCCGGCCGCGGCCTGATCCTTGCCGCCTCGAGAAGGCCGCGCAGCATCTGCTTCTGCGGTGTGATCACCGGATCCGCGCCGAGCGAGGCAAGATAGGTCTCGGCCTCTTCATTCTCTGCCCGCGCGATGATGCGCAGCGCTGGGTGGGCGGCTCTCGCCCATTCCACCATGTGCCCGGCCTCAAAAGGATCGGCGATGGTCGAGATCAGCATGTCCGTGTCGTCAAGCGGAAGCTCCGCGAAGGCGCCGGGTTCACCATAGCGCATCTCTTGTGTTGGCAGTCCAGCGGCCCGCGCCTGTTCCAGCCGCTCGTCGTCCTCATCGACAGCAAGAACTGTGTACCCGGAATCGCGCAATGCGGTGGCGAGCGGCAGGCCGATGCTGCCGATGCCGACCACGATGCTACGGAGTGCAGCTGCTGGCTGCGCGGCCCCCTTGCTGGGCGATGCCGCCTGCGCGGCACGTTCCTCGCGCTCCATGACCCGGTCGATCAACTGGAAGAGCAGTGGATTGAGCAGGATCGAGATGATGGCGGCACCAACCACCAGGTCGCGCGCCAGTTCCGGCACCACATTGAGTTGCAGGCCCAACATGATGAGGATGAACGAAAACTCGCCGATCTGGGCGAGGCTTGCGGAAATGGTGAGGGCAACGCCGCGGCCGCGGCCAAAGCCACGCACGATGGCATAGGCGGCAATCGACTTGCCGATGACGACCACCAGCACGGTGGCCGCCAGCGCCAGCGGGTCTTCCACCAGCACCGCCGGATTGAACAGCATGCCGACCGAAACGAAGAACAGAACGGCGAAGGCATCGCGCAGGGGAAGTGTTTCGCGTGCCGCCTGTGAACTGAGTTGCGATTCCGACATGACCATGCCGGCAAAAAAGGCGCCGAGCGCGAAGGACACACCGAACAGGTTGGCGGCCGCGAAGGCGACACCCAACGCAATGGCCAGCACTGAGAGCCGGAACAGCTCGCGCGAGCCGGTGTGGGCTACATAGTGCAGGATGCGCGGAATGAGCCTGCGCCCGGCAATCAGCATGATCCCCGCGAAAACCACAATCTTGAGGCCGGTAAGTCCCAGCGTGGCGAGGACGTTCTGGCTCGCGCCGCCGGCTGCCCCGGTTGACAGGGCAATGACCGGCGGCAGCATGACCAGCGTCAGCACCATCAGCACGTCCTCGACGATGAGCCAGCCGACGGCGATCCTGCCGCGTTCGGTTTCGACGATCTTGCGTTCCTGTAGGGCACGCAGCAGCACGACAGTGCTGGCAACCGACAGAGCCAGGCCGAAGATCAGACCCGAAATGGCGGGCCAGCCGAGTATCCATGAAAGGCCAAAGCCGAGTGCGGTCGCAACAGCGACCTGGCCGATGGCGCCGGGCAGCGCTATCCCGCGCACAGCCATCAGGTCCTTGGGCGAGAAGTGCAGCCCGACACCGAACATCAGCAGGATGATGCCGATTTCCGCCAGCTGCTGTGCGAGATGCAGGTCCGCCGTATAGCCAGGCGTGAAGGGCCCTATGACAATTCCTGCAAGGAGATAGCCGACGATCGGCGGCAAGCGCAGGCGCTGCGCTGCGAGCGCCAGCAGGAAGGCCAACCCGATGCCGATGGCAAGTGTCGCGATGAGCGGCGTGTCATGAGGCAAGTGCGGTCGCTCCGTGCCATTAACTGGCGAAGATCAACTTGTCAGGGACGGGCAGGGACAGGTCAAGCAAAAACGGCCGGTGGCAGCGCCCCCGAGCCGGAAAGAGCTAAGAAAATCAGCGCTGGAACAGCGCGCCGCGACTGCGCATAAAGGCCGGAGCAAAACAGTCCTGTAGGAGAGGCGTGATGAATGATGCTGAATCAGACGGGCCGCGCGAGGCGCTGCATCTCCTGAAGCAGGGCGGCTTCCTGCTCGGCCCCGATTGGGACAAGGCCCATGCCATCGCCCAGACGCGCGAAGGCACATTTGAGTATGATCTCGTCCATGCCTTGATCCACTGGATCGAAGGTGACCTGTCCAATCGGGACTACTGGTATCGCCGCATCGGGGCGCGCTGGAAACGTGCCGAAACGATCGAAAAGGAATGGCAGACAATTGCCGAGCGCCTTGGCTGATCTTGGCGGATCTGCCGGAGAGGCGTCAGCCCCGTTCGACGAAACTGTCGATCACCCGCTTCTCGCCGGCTTTGTCGAAATCCACGGTGAGCTTGTTGCCTTCAACGAAGGTGATGCGGCCATAGCCGAACTTCTGGTGGAACACGCGCTCTCCCACATCGAAGCCCAGGCCCTCGGCGCTGATGACGCTCTCGCCTTCGCGAAGTCTCGGCGCCGTGCGCATCACGTCGCCTGATTGCTGGCGGGCCGCCGCCCTCTGCCAGCCCGGCGTCGAATAGGCATCGCCACGCGAAAATCCCGACTGGTCAAAGCGGCTCTGGCCGAAGGACCCGATGCCATAACCGCCATAGCTTGTGGTCATCGGCACCACGTCGATGTGCGAGGCTGGCAGTTCCTCGAGGAAGCGCGAGGGAATGGCCGATTGCCAGAGGCCCCGGACCTGACGGTTTTGCGCGAAGGAAATGGTGGCACGGCGCTTGGCCCGCGTGATGCCCACATAGGCGAGCCTTCGCTCCTCCTCCAGTCCGGCGCGCCCCTTCTCATCGAGGTTGCGCTGGTGCGGGAACAGGCCTTCCTCCCAGCCGGGCAGGAACACTGTGCCGAACTCAAGGCCCTTCGCTGAATGGAGCGTCATGATGTTGATCTCGTCCTGCGTCTCGCCCTGGTCGCGGTCCATGACCAGCGCGATGTGTTCCATGAAGCCTTCGAGGTTTTCGAAGTCGGACATGGAACGCACCAGTTCCTTGAGGTTTTCGAGCTTGCCCTGCGCCTCAGGGCTCTTGTCGTTCTGCCACATCTCGGTGTAGCCGCTTTCGTCCAACACGATCTCGGCCAGTTCGGTGTGCGGCAGCACTTCCTTCTGGCCGCGCCAGCGCCCAAAACTCTCGAGCAGCATCCTAAGTGCGGTGCGTGCCTTGTTCGGAAGCTCGTCCGAAGCAATCATTGTTTCGGCGGCGCGGTAAAGCGAAAGCCGCTGGCTGCGTGCCACGTCATAGATCTTCTTGATGGAGGCATCGCCGATGCCGCGCTTCGGCGTGTTGACGATGCGTTCGAATTTCAGGTCATTGTCGGGAGAAAGCACCACCGCCAGATAGGCGACGGCATCCTTGATTTCCGCCCGCTCATAGAAGCGCGGGCCGCCGACCACGCGGTAGGGCAGGCCGAGAGTGATGAAGCGGTCCTCGAAGGCACGCATCTGGAAGGAGGCGCGCACCAGGATCGCCATGTCGGAAAAGCGTTCGCCCTTGCCGTGCAGGCTTTCGATGTCATCGCCGATGGCCCGCGCTTCCTCTTCCGAATCCCAATGGCCGCGCAGGCTGATCTTCTCGGTCTCGTTTCGTGTCGTGTGCAGCGTCTTGCCAAGCCGTGCTTCATTCTTGGCGATGAGTCCCGAGGCCGCGCCGAGAATATCGGGCGTCGAGCGGTAGTTCTGCTCGAGCCGGATCACCTTGGCGCCGGGGAAATCCTTTTCAAAACGCAGGATGTTGTCAACCTCAGCACCACGCCAGCCATAGATCGACTGGTCGTCATCGCCTACGCAGCAGATGTTGTGGTGGCCCTGGGCGAGAAGCCGTAGCCACAGATACTGCGCCACGTTGGTGTCCTGGTACTCATCGACCAGCATGTAGCGGAAGCGCTGCTGGTAAGTCT
>CAZUKI010000162.1:0-6864 GCA_964620785.1 uncultured Aestuariivirga sp. | reverse complement strand
TAGCCATCAACGCTGCCGCTCTGCGCCAAACCGGATGCGACTGCACGAACGACATTCCTATGGCCATAAGTAAAAATCGTCTTCTTGAAGAATTCTTCTGGCCGGATCCTTCTTTCAGCAAGAAGTGAAACAGTAACCAGATACCCGGAATTGCTGTTTGGATCAGAAAAGGCATGAAGATCACCTCTCAATTCCTCAATACCCTGAACCTGTCGGCCTGCCGGCACAATGATGTAGGATTCATATAGAGGCTCCCCGCGCCAAACGGGCACAGCGACGAGCGCCAGCTCAGAGCGATATTGTGCAAACGGATAGCCACATATCCAGGCAGCGTCGAGCTGGCCGGAAATAAGAAGTGTGGTGATTTCTTCATAAGTCCTGCGCTGCACCAGCTGAACCTCGGACTTGCACTTTCTTGCGAGATAGGCCTTCAGCTGCGTCAGGAGTTCCAGATCACTGGTGAGAAAGACCGGAGTCAAACCAAACTGCAACGGTCTCTCGGCCCTTGCATTGGAAGTCAGACTTAAGTTCCCAACTGCCGCGACGAGCACCAACTCAATCAGCGCGCGCCTGCTCCAGGCTACTGGTCGTACATTCTGAACACTTCTCTCCATGGCGGGGCAAGTTTCCATCTCCGCTATGACGGTGTCCAGTGCTGGCGATCCAAATGCCTGTTGCAATGCAGCAAAAATTGAAGATGCCGCTTTACCGGATCTGCTGCTGAAGACTATCCCCTCCAGACAAGGTTCTCCCACCCGGTCGCCATTGCCGCGTTCAGCGAAGGAGAGAAGGTACTGGGTGTGTTGATATCAGCTTTGACCTGCATCTCCAGACCCTCGTACTATGAATTCGAGAGGCAGTTCTGCTGACCCCAGACTTACAGATTGGCAGACGCCCTTGCTTACCAGCTATCATTTGAGGTCGGAACGCATTCCTTGCTCTTCAAGCAGATGATCCCGGCGGTTGGTCCATTGCCTCGGAAGTCACTGATGACGTCGTCCACATGGGGATGGGGCGAGGGCTTCGCCGCAGCGAAGTTTGCTGCGCTGTTCAATCATCCTTATCGACCAGAACTTGTAGATGATCCCCGTCTCGTTCAACTTGTTATCGAACGGGCGATTGGAATTCTATGGCACGACCAAGAGCTTGGCAAAGAGTCACCAGATCCTCGTGCCGTGTCCTCCATGGACCTGGGAATAGCCTGGAGAATTCACTCTGGGATTGGGTAGGCAACCCGTTTCACTTGCCGACTGACTTCGCCTTCAATTGGTCTGCGAGTCTCGGTCGATCGCGGTAGTGCCCGCATGGCTCGGCCCGTCTCCTGGAACCGCCCGTCCAAGACATCGAGTATAGCTGCCGCCCAAATGGGACCGGTGCCGCAGGGGATTTGCGGCACCGGATTTGTCGCGGACTTCATCAACACACACGGTCAAGACCAGTAAAGCTGACGTGGTGAGATTGTCCGCCTTTCAACGCCCGGCTTAGAATATTGCCGCTGCGCTCTTCAACGTCAGCCATACGCCCCACAAGATGGGAATGCCGACTGCCGTCCATGCCAATGCCGCCTTTGCATCCAGGCCGCCGCGGTCGATGCCAAACGAGCCCGTTGGCCCTGCCTGGGCACCAGCACTCTTTGCCTGAAGGGCTGCGGTTTCTTCTTCCGACATGAACCATTTGCTGGCCAGTGGCCTCACCAACGCATTGGCAACGAGGCCCAGCACCAGCATGCCGGCAAGAATATACATGGTGAAGTTGTAAACCTGTTCGCGCGGAACCCCGGCGGCAAGCTGGAACTCACGGATGTAATTCACAACCACCGGTCCCAGGATTCCGGCGGTCGCCCAAGCAGTTAACAACCTGCCATGAATGGCACCGACAAACTGCGTTCCGAAGATGTCCGCGAGATAGGCGGGCACAGTGGCAAAGCCACCGCCATACATCGAGAGAATGATGCAGAAGATGGTGACAAACAGCACTTGGCTACCCATTCCTGCTGCTGTTGGGGCGAGCGTGTAGAGGGCTATGCCGAGAATGAAGAATGTGTAGTAGGTATTCTTGCGTCCGATCCTGTCTGACAGCGAGGCCCAGAAGAAGCGGCCACCAATGTTGAACAATGAAAGAAGCCCGGCAAAACCAGCTGCAATTGCCGCAATTGCGGCCTTCTGATCGACCGACAGATCGTTGAATTTCAGATCCGGAAGCCCGATGAGGCGGCCTCCAAAGATTTCCTGCAGCATGGGCGAAGCCATGCCGATCACGCCGATGCCCGCCGAAACATTGAGGCAGAGCACCAGCCAGATCAGCCAGAACTGCAGCGTCTTGTGGGCGTCACGCAGATGGACATTGTTTGCCGTAATCATGTTTGTTGCGGCCGGTGCCGGCGGCGTCCAACCACCGGGGCGCCAGCCTGCAGGCGGCACGCGGTATCCGAAGGCGCCGCACACCATGAAGCAGAAGTAGATTGCGGCCATCACCAGGAAGGTTTGCCACACACCCACCGACGTTGAAGACTTGAAGTAGTTCATCAGAAGATTGGCAAGCGGGGCGCCGATCATGGCGCCACCACCAAAGCCCATGATCGCCATTCCTGTCGCCATGCCGCGGCGGTCTGGAAACCACTTGATGAGGGTGGAGACGGGGGAAATGTAGCCGATACCGAGCCCGATGCCGCCAATGACACCGGCGCCGAGCCACATGAGCCAGAGCTGATGGGTCACCACGCCGATCGCCGCCAGGACGATACCTCCGCACCAGCACAGTGCTGAAACGAGCCCGGCTTTGCGCGGCCCAACACGCTCCAGCCACCCGCCCCAGATCGCGGCCGAGGAGCCGAGAAGGACAAAGAACAGGGTGTACATCCAGCCCAGATCAGAGACACGCCAGTCGCAGCTTGTCGTGAACAAGGCCGACAGCAGGTTCAGATTTTCACAGACAACGGGCTTGTCGATTCCGATTGCACGCGACAGCGGCAGCCAGAATACGCTGAAGCCATAGGCCATGCCGATGCATAAATGGATTGCCAAAGCGGCCGGCGGAACGAGCCAGCGGTTGAAGCCAGGCTTTGCGACTATCCTTTCCCGATCCAGAAGCCCAGTTCCCCCTGGCCCTCCGGCACGGACGTCACTTGTCGTCGTCGTCATATCTTTTCTCCCTAGAACCGCGTTCGTCGATGTATGTGTTTGTTGATTGTTGTCAGTTCGCAGTTGGCGAAGAACGCGAGACGCCGTTCGAGACGATCTCGCTTACTCAGCCATCATCATTTCAGTGGTTTCCAGCATCCCTCCGCACATTGCCCGCATGTGCAGTAGCAATCGCCGTGCCAAATTTTGAAAGCAGGTTTTTCAGAGACTTAGCGCGCGGCCCAACTTGTCCGCCGGACAGAATGTCCAAAACGCCCGGACAAAAAGTCCAGGTTCAGTCGGCGACCGGAAGCCAGATGCAAAAGGTAGTGCCATGCCCTGGTTCGCTCTTGACCGAGATTGTTCCACCTTGTCTTGAAACGAGTGTCTGGCTGATGGAGAGGCCAAGGCCCGTGCCACCCTGCCGTTTGGTGGAGAAGAATGGATCAAAAACCTTGTCGCTGATTTCCGGCGTCATGCCGATTCCCGTATCCGTCACTTCGATTGCAAGACCCTTCGTTCCTTCCATGTCACGGTCTTCGTTCTTCAGGAACAAGGTGCCGCCATCCGGCATGGCGTGAATTGCATTGACAATCAGATTGACCAGCACCTGCTGCAACTCCGTCTTGTTCATCACGATGAACCGTGTGGCCTCGTCAACCCTGACCAACTCTATTGCAGTCTTGCCGAGCAGGTGTTGAACCAACGGCAGACAATCGGAAATGACGTCACGGGGCGAATTGCGTTCGACGTAGCCCGCATATTCTTCCGGCTTTGCGAACTGAAGAAGCTTCGTGACCAGTTGGCTGATGCGATGGACCTGTTCATCCAGCAGGCGAAACTCAGTTCTGGCCTGATCGACGCGCCGGCCCATTACACCCCTCAGGACTTCAAGATTGCCCTGAATCACCGCAATCGGATTGTTGATCTCATGGGCGACGCTGGCGGTGATTTCGCCGATCGCCGCCAGCTTCTCGGACATGATCAGCTGCTTGGTTGTCGCCTCAAGTTGCTGGTTGGCCAAGCGCAGATCACGCGTCCGCTCTTCGACGCGCGCATTCAACTCGCCGTTCCATTCCCGCAACTGGCGATCGCGCTCCTGGATCTGATCGAGCAATTGA
The DNA here is from genome assembly GCA_964620785.1 of uncultured Aestuariivirga sp. GTDB lineage: Bacteria > Pseudomonadota > Alphaproteobacteria > Rhizobiales > Aestuariivirgaceae > Aestuariivirga. The sequence goes on along the minus strand of CAZUKI010000162.1, from coordinate 2,624 downwards.
TCAAAGTGAAGTGCCACCCTGCCAATCTCGTCCTTGACACTAACGGCTCCGGTGCGCGCCGCAAGGTCACCGCCCTCAACGCTCGATATCGTGGCCGTCATCCGCTCCAGCGGCATGAATATGCCGCGCGCCCATCGCAAGAAGATGGGCACACTGGCTGTCGCTATGGCCAGAAAGGCTACTGCAATCAGCAGGAGCGTTTGAATCTTGGCGTCCGTGAACGGTTTTTGCAGGAAGCCGACATAGAGCATGCCGACACGCTTGCCACCACTATCGAGTATGGGCTCGTAGGCGGAAATATACCAATCGTTGACCACGAAAGCACTGTCTCGCCATGTCCGGCCCTGACCCAGGACGGCGGAGCGCACCGCCGCAGACACGCGGGTGCCCAGCGCCCGCTGCCCTTCAAACAGGCGAACGTTGGTGCTGATGCGAACATCATCGAGAAATAGCGTGGCAGTTCCGCGGCTTCCTTCCGGCAGGCTCAACTCGCGATAAACGAGGTCGTTTATCGTATCGATGAAGACCAGGTTCTGGTTGAGCAAAATGCCGCCAACCAGTGCGGCCATGGTTCCATCGGGAAGCGCAACCGGACTTGCTGATTGCACGACCATGCCTCGTGTTTCCTCCAACTGGCTGGTCGGCGCGGCGTTGGCGGTCGGCACCAGTTCGATCCTCGCCCGCTCCGCCAGTTCGGGCGCTATGACCGCAAGTTCATCATTGCCGTAGATGTCAATTCCGGTCTTGGACGTTCCGTGCAAGGCGGAGGCAATGTCGGGCCAGTCTGTCCGCAACGGGCCGGCAGTCTTTCGTGCCGAGGCCACTATTCCTCCATCTGCCCTCGTAAGATAGAGAAAGTCTATGGCAAGACCTCTCCTGCTATCCTCCAGAAACTCATTCAGGTTCTCCGAATTGGCGTTTCGCATGAGGGCATCACGGAAGCGGGCCGAATTGCCCAGTGCGTCGATCTTATTTCCAGAGCTCTGGAGAATATGTGCGACGTATTCGTGCGCGATGGTGAGATCGCCGTTAATCTTGGAAATCAGTGTTGCATCAAACTTCGCATTCCATCGATAGATGGCAACGCCAAGAAGCAACGGCAAAATGACCAACATGGGCAGCAGGGCAATCGCAAGCAACTTGAAGCGGACGGAATGGGCTCGGCCAATTGTCCGTTCGAGTAACTGCCTAGGCATTCCAGGCCGCACATTTGCGATCAATGGTCTTGCGTGAAATCCCGAGACGGCGAGCTGCCTCTTCGCGATTTCCGTTGGTTTCCTTCAACACGCCAATGATGTGGCGTTGCTCCAAATCCGCCAAGCTCTGCCCATCCACCCTCGCTCCCTGGTGAACCTCCGCCACGTTTCCGATGACGTCTGGAAATCGGCCAAGAATGAGTGTGCGCTCGATGAGATTCCGAAGCTCGCGGACATTGCCCGGCCAGGTGTATGTCGCGAGCGCATTTTGCGTGCGCTGATCGAGAGGCACAGGCGGCATGCCGAGTTGCTGGGAAAGCTTGCGCATGAACAGGGCAGCCAGGTCCAGAACGTCGTTGCCCCTTTCCCTGAGAGGCGGGAGATGAATCTGCATGACATTGATCCGAAAGAACAGGTCAGCGCGAAATCTCCCCTTTTCGACTTCCTGTTGCAGATCCGCATTCGTGGCGAAGAGAAAGCGAAGATCGACCGGCGCCTCCCGTTCAGAACCAACCGGACGGACGCGGCGGTCTTCCAGGACGCGCAGAAGCTTGCTCTGCAATGACAGGGGCAACTCTCCGATTTCGTCGAGAAACAGTGTGCCGCCCTGGGCGTGCAGGAACAGGCCCTCGCGGCCATTCTCAGCCCCCGTGAAGGCGCCTTTGACATGACCGAACAATTCGCTTTCGATCATGTCAGAAGGAATGGCGCTACAATTGATCGGAACGAACGGCTTGTTCGCGCGATCAGACAGCGAATGAACAGACCGCGCCGCAACTTCCTTGCCGGTTCCCGATTGGCCAGTCAGCAGCACTGAAGTGGGCAAGGGCGCAACGCGCGCGATCGTGTCCCTGACCTGCTTGATTGCAGGAGACTCTCCGACAAGCTTTTCGCGCAGGAGAATGTGGTCGGACGTTGCCTTGAGTTCATATCGCAGGACATAATTTTCGCGCTGCAACCGGGCACGATCAAGGCAGCGCGCTACCGCGTTGAGCATCTGGTTGGAGCGAAACGGTTTCAGCAGGAAGTCGACTGCTCCCGCCCGGATCGCCTGGATGGCTGTTTCGAGATCGGCGTAGGCAGTCATGAGAATGGCGTCGGCGAAGAAGCCTTCGGAGCGCTGCTCTGCCAGCCAGTCAACACCGTTCTTGTCAGGCATGATGTTGTCGATGATGACAACATCAAAATGCTGTTCATCAAGCTTGCGTGCTGCTTCTGCAGCACTCGATGCCACTTCAAGACGCTTGCAGCGTGGCCCCAACGTACGGGCCAGGAAGTTGCGCATGCCCGGTTCATCATCGACGACCAGGATCGATGCTTGCGCCAACAGCGGTCCAAACTCCTGCGTGGCGGATGGCTCCCGCGTCTCGCGCGATGTCTCCATTGCAAGTTCACCTCATGGCGGTTCCGTGTCACGGATGACCTGGC
>CAZUKI010000161.1:0-6872 GCA_964620785.1 uncultured Aestuariivirga sp. | reverse complement strand
AGCCGCTGCCACGCTTGCGGTTGTCCCCGCTGCAGCAGCGGGCTTTGCAGCCGCTGGCGCTGTTGCAACCTTCGGAACATCACCAAGTTTTTCGCCATCGCCCAGGATCACGGCAATCGGGGTATTGACCGCAACATCCTCTGTGCCCTCGGGAACCATGATCTTGCCAAGTGTTCCTTCGTCCACGGCCTCGACTTCCATCGTGGCCTTGTCAGTCTCGATCTCGGCAAGAACATCGCCGCTCTTCACCTTGTCGCCTTCCTTCTTCAGCCACTTGGAAAGCTTGCCCTTCTCCATGGTTGGAGACAGCGCAGGCATGAGAACGGTTGCAGACATGCGATCAGCCCTTGTTGGAAAGCACCGAATTCTGTGCGGCGGCCTTGTTCAGGTCCTCCGTCAAGGTCTTGCGGATGGTGTTGAGGTTGTCAGCAGTGGTGCCATGGCCCATTTCTTCCATGGAGGCGGCAACCTGCTGCGCCATGCCAGCCAGCACGTGGCCCCACACATCGGCCTTGCCGAAGGCCATGGCATGCAGTGACAAGCTCAGGTGGCCATTGGTGATCCATGCACGGGCTATTTCACCGGCCTTGCCGTCGTGGAACACCTCATGTGGTGGTTCCAGCTGGTGCGGATGCGTTTCACCAGCATGGCTGTGATGGTGGTGATCGTGATGACCGTGGTCATGATGATCGTCATCGTGCTTCTTAGACATAGAGAACTCCCTTTACGGCGGCCACGACCTCATCGGCATTGGGCAGCGCCAGTTTTTCAAGATTCGATGCATAGGGCATCGGCACATCCTTGCCGGCGACTCGTGCCACCGGCGCGTCCAGATAGTCAAAGGCATGTGTCATGATTTCGGCGGCAAGCTCGCTTGTCACCGAGAAACGCGGGAAACCTTCCTCGACACAGACGCAGCGATTAGTCTTGCGCACCGATTCCAGCACGGTCTCAAGGTCAAGCGGCCTGATCGAGCGCAGGTCGATGATCTCGGCCTCTATACCTTCGGCTGCGAGCTTGTCTGCCGCAGCATGGGCATAGGTCATGCCGATGCCGAAGGATACGATGGTCACATGGCTGCCTGCGCGCGCCACCCGAGCCTTGCCGATCGGCACAACCCAGTCGTCGAGCTTCGGCACTTCGAAGCTCTTGCCGTATAGGATTTCATTTTCGAGAAAGATGACCGGATTGGGATCGCGGATGGCGGCTTTCATCAGTCCCTTCGCGTCCGCCGCCGTATAGGGCATCACCACCTTGAGGCCCGGCACATGTGCGTACCACGCGGCATAGTCCTGGCTGTGCTGGGCCGCAACGCGCGCCGCCGCACCATTGGGCCCGCGGAACACGATGGAAGCACCCATCTGCCCACCAGACATGTAGAGTGTCTTGGCTGCCGAATTGATGATCTGGTCAATGGCCTGCATGGCGAAGTTGAACGTCATGAACTCGACAATGGGTTTGAGGCCTGCAAAGGCCGCACCCACCGCTATGCCGGTGAAGCCGTGTTCGGTGATGGGCGTGTCGATGACGCGCTTGTCGCCAAACTCCTCCAGCATGCCTTGTGAAATCTTGTAGGCACCCTGGTACTGGCCCACCTCTTCGCCCATCAGGAATACATCGGCATCGCGCCGCATTTCCTCTGACATGGCCGCGCGGATGGCTTCGCGCACCGTCATGGTCACCATTTCAGTCCCTGCCGGAATCTCAGGGTCAGGCGCCACGGCACTGACCGGCGCGGCATGGACGGCGGCTGCCGTGGCCTTGCTCTCGACTGGCGCCGCTGCGGCGGGCGCCTGCGCAACCGGGGCTGGCGTAGGCAGCGATGCGCTTGCCTGTCCAATGATCGCGATCGGCGTATTGACCTTCACGCCCTCAGTTCCTGCTGGAACGAGAATCTCCGTCAACGGACCTTCGTCAACCGCCTCCACTTCCATCGTGGCCTTGTCGGTTTCGATTTCTGCAAGGATGTCACCGGACTTTACCGTGTCTCCGACATTCTTGAGCCATTTGGCGAGTTTGCCCTCTTCCATGGTTGGAGACAGGGCGGGCATGAGGATGGTTGGCATGTGTCTATCCCCTCACGCGTTCACATAGATATCCGTCCACAGCTCGCTTTCGTCCGGCTGCGGATCATTTGTGGCGAAATCTGCCGCCTTGGTGACGATATCGCGGATCTCGCCATCGATCTTCTTCAACTCGTCTTCCGTTGCCTGGTAGGCGCGAATGAGCCTGCCCTTCACCTGCTCGATGGGGTCATGCTCCTCGCGCATCTTCTGCACCTCTTCCTTGCTGCGGTACTTGGCGGGATCGGACATGGAATGGCCGCGGTAGCGGTATGTCATCATCTCGAGGATGTAGGGCCCCTCGCCTGCCCGGCAATGCTCCATGGCACGGTCGGCTGCGTCCTTCACGGCCCGCACATCCATGCCGTCCACCTGTTCTGCCGGAATGCCAAAGGCTTCACCGCGTTCGCCCAGTTGCTCGGCCATGGCCGTGGAACGCGGTGCTGCCGTGCCCATGGCATAGCGATTGTTCTCGATGATGAAGATGCAGGGCAGCTTCCAGATCGAGGCCATGTTGAAGGTCTCATAGACCTGCCCCTGATTGGCGGCACCATCTCCGAAATAGGTCATGGAGACGTTCTTGTTGCCCCGGTACTTGTCCGCGAAGGCAAGGCCCGCGCCCAGCGGCACCTGGGCGCCGACAATGCCATGCCCGCCATAGAAGTGCTTTTCCTTGGAAAACATGTGCATGGAGCCACCCTTGCCCTTGGAAAGGCCGCCCCTGCGGCCCGTCAGTTCCGCCATGACGCCGGCAGGGTCCATGCCGCAGGCCAGCATGTGCCCATGGTCACGGTAGGAAGTGATCACCTGGTCACCTTCGATGGCGGCCATCTCCATGCCGACGACCACAGCTTCCTGGCCGATGTAGAGGTGGCAGAACCCGCCGATGAGCCCCATGCCGTAGAGCTGCCCGGCTTTCTCCTCGAAGCGCCGGATCAGCAGCATGTCGCGATAGGCCTGCAGCTCCTGCTCGGCGGTAAAACCGCTGTTTTTCAGGTTATCCTTCGCGCCGTTCTTGTCGGATTTCTCGCTCCGCTGCTTCTTGCGCGCGAGATAAGCTGACCGCACTGCCATGCCGCTGCTCCCTTTTGCAGCAGTATATAACAACTAAATCCTTGTGTGCACTGCAAAAAATGCGAGTTAACTGGATTTCAGTTTATCGCCTTGATCGGCTTGTGTTTCACTTCACTTGGCCAGGACAAACAGGTCATCGCGCCCGGCCCAGTTCAGTTCGCTGCGCGCCAGCTCATCCAGGAGGTCTGCATCCACGCTTTCCGGGCGCATGAGCGTCACCTTGCCTTCGAGGCCGGCCTTTCGCGCCTGCGCCTCAGTCAGGTCCGCGGTGAGCGAAGCCAACTCAACTTTGAGCTGTGAGGCATAGCCCAGCCCGCGCGGACCATACCAGGCGTGCCAGCCAAAGAAGCCAAGCAGGACCATGCAGCCCAAAGTAACCAGCCAATCAAATCTCATGTTGCGCAGGAAGGCCATGTGCAATGCATCGCAACTACCGGTTAAGGAGCCGTTAACCTACGCTATACTGCGCGGGCCGGCCTTGCATTTCCCATCAGAAATGACGATCTATAGCGCATGTTGTCCAGCAGCCGATTTGTGGTGGCGATTCATGCCTTGAGTGTTCTAGCCCGTAACAAGGGCAAGGGCCCCGTTTGTTCAAGCATCATCGCAGCCAGCGTCCACACCAATCCGGTGGTGATCCGCCGGTTGATGTCGGAGCTTGAGCGCTCGTCACTGGTGAAGTCCACGGCTGGGCGCACTGGCGGCTTTGAATTGGCCAAGGCCGCTCCCGCCATCAGCCTCGCGGACGTCTATTGCGCCGTCGAGGATGAGACCGTGTTCCGCAGCCACAAGATCGATCCGACGGTTGATTGCCCCGTGGCAAAGCAGCTGATGGCCGTGCTGTCGCCGCCACTGCGTGCCGCCGAGCGTGCCCTGACGCAGTCGCTGCAGCACACCTCGCTTGACGACGTGGTCCGCGGCTTCGCCTAAACGTTTACGCCTTCAGAACTGCGGCACCCTGGTACTGGGCAGCCGTTCCGAGTTCTTCCTCGATGCGCAGAAGCTGATTGTACTTGGCAAGGCGGTCGGAACGCGCAAGTGAACCTGTCTTGATCTGCCCACAGTTGGTGGCAACCGCCAAGTCGGAGATTGTCGAGTCTTCGGTTTCCCCTGACCTGTGCGACATGACGGCGCGATAGCCGGCCTTATGCGCCATCTCCACGGCCTCCAGAGTTTCGGTCAGCGTCCCGATCTGGTTGACCTTGACGAGGATGGCATTTGCAATGCCCTTGCTGATGCCCTGCGACAGGCGCTTGGTGTTCGTCACGAAAAGATCGTCACCAACCAACTGCACCTTGCCGCCGATGAGATCTGTCACCTGCTTCCAGCCATCCCAGTCGTCCTCTGACAATCCGTCCTCGATCGAAATGATTGGGTAGGACTTTGCCAGCTTGGCGAGATATTCGGCCTGCTCCTTGACGCTGCGCGTCACGCCTTCGCCTTTATAGACATACTTGCCGTCCTTGAAGAACTCGGTCGCGGCGCAATCAAGCGCGAGATAGATGTCCTTGCCAGGCTTGAAGCCCGCCTGCTCGATTGATTTCACAACGAAGTCCAGTGCGGCCTCGGCGGAAGGCAGGTTGGGCGCAAAGCCGCCCTCGTCGCCGACATTCGTGTTGTGGCCCGCCTTCTTGAGCGCGCCCTTGAGGGTATGGAAGGTCTCTGCCCCCATGCGCAGCGCTTCCTTGAAGCTCGCAGCGCCGATCGGCATGATCATGAATTCCTGGAAATCGATCGGGTTGTCGGCATGGACGCCGCCATTGATGATGTTCATCATTGGCACCGGCAGGATGCGCGCTGAAGCGCCGCCGACATAGCGGTACAGCGGCAGCGCGGCGGCATCGGCAGCAGCCTTGGCCACTGCAAGCGAAACACCGAGAATGGCATTGGCGCCAAGCCGCCCCTTGTTTGGCGTGCCATCAAGCTCGATCATGGCCTGGTCAACGCCAATTTGGTTTTCCGCATCCATGTCGGCGAGCGCTTCGAAGATTTCGCCATTGACGGCCGCAACTGCCTTCTGGACGCCCTTGCCAAGGTAGCGCTTCTTGTCCCCGTCCCTGAGTTCAACCGCTTCGTGCGCACCCGTCGAAGCGCCTGATGGAACCGCCGCGCGGCCGAATGAGCCATCCTCGAGCGTCACATCAACTTCCACAGTGGGGTTCCCGCGGCTGTCGAGGATCTCACGGGCACTGATGTCAAGAATGGCAGTCATGGGGAAAACTCCAGAAAGTTCTGTTCGGTTCCGCGCTTATGCTGATGGACCAGGCCAAAAGCAAGCAGATTGAGGTACGCACATCACGGTTGAACGCTTGGCCTTGCTTCACTATGTTTTGCAACACAATCATGACAGCTACCGAGACACTCAAGAAGAAGCGGCGCAAGCTCGTCAAGAACACGGGGCGAAGCGTAACCCGTGGCTTAGGAAGGTTTCTGGGGCGGCAATCACTGGTCGGCGACACGCCGATCATTTCCAATGCACATTTCCCGTTCCTGAAGGATTTCGAAGCGAACTGGGAGGTCATCCTCGCGGAGGCCCATGACGTCCTCAAGCACCGTGACGCTATTCCTGCCTTCCATGACGTCTCACCGGATCAACGCAAGATCTCAAAGGGCACCAATTGGCGCACCTTTATCCTCTACGGATTTGGAAATCGGCTGGAGAAGAACTGTGCGCAGGCACCACAAACCGCCCGGATGCTCTCCGCGGTACCGAACATCCAGACCGCCTGGTTTTCGATCTTGAGTCCAGGCTATCACATCCCTGCCCATCGCGGTGTCTCCAAAGGCATCCTGCGCGCCCACCTGGGCCTCATCATTCCGCGTGAGGCCGACAAGTGCCGGATCAGGGTGGGCGATGCCGTCAAGGTCTGGCAGCCTGGTGAAATCTTCGTTTTTGATGATACCTATGAACACGAAGTCTGGAACGACACTCCCGATGAGCGGGTCATTCTCCTGTTCGACTTTGACCGTCCGATGCGCTTCTGGGGCCGGTTCGTCACTGGCCTTTTCCTCCGCGTCATGAAACTGACGGCCTTCTACCAGGAGCCGAGGAAGAACATGGCAGACTTTGAGGCCCGCTTCGAAGCGGCAACCAAGCGCTACAACGACAACCTCGAAAAGCTATCAGACGACGAATGAAAAAGGCGGGCCAAAGCCCGCCTTTCGAATTTCTATGGCAGAAAGACTTACGCCGCGGCTTCAGCCGTTGCTTCTTCCTTCTTCTGCACGGGGCCAGAATCTTTGCCCTTCTCGTTCACGTGTCACCGTGACGGAAACCCGCCTTCATGATGCGCGTATAGCCGCCGTTGCGGTCCTTGTAGCGGGCAGCCAGCACGTCGAAGAGCTTCTTCACCTGCGCCACATCCTTGATCTCGGACACGGCCTGGCGGCGGGCATGCAGGCCGCCCTTCTTGGCAAGCGTCACCAGCTTCTCGACGATCGGACGAAGGTCCTTCGCCTTGGGCAGGGTGGTCACAATCTGCTCATGCTTGATGAGCGAGGCCGACATGTTCGCGAACATGGCCTTGCGATGGGCAGAGCTGCGGTTGAGCCGCCGTCCGCTGAATCCATGACGCATTTTACTTCTCCTTCAATTCCAGGCGCGCCATTGGCCGCGCCAAATTATCAGTAATGGCTTTCGAGTTTCTTGGCGAGTTCGTCGATGTTCTCTGGCGGCCAGTTCGGCACTTCCATGCCGAGATGCAGGCCCATCTGCGCCAGCACTTCCTTGATCTC
>CAZUKI010000160.1:0-6881 GCA_964620785.1 uncultured Aestuariivirga sp. | reverse complement strand
TCGAGGACATTGACGAGTTCAGGGCGCTGGTGGATGAGGTGAGGCGGTAGGCGGCTTGTGCCTCTGCGCAGTCATTTCCAACATTCCGCTGCCGAGACGCCTCCGGCGTTGGTAGTTCCTTTTGCCCCCGTATTTGTCAAAGTCAGCGATGCACAGCGATCAGAAGCCATCGTGCCAATGGGTGCCGCCGTGATCGTGAACGAACCACTGGTCGCCGTAACACTGATTGTGTATGTAGACAAACTGGTGATGCGGGATGGCAATGTCGCGTTCCCATATTGGTTGTTGGCAGAGTAATAGCGCTCCATGAACTGAGCGGCCTCCAGCATGTTCGCCCGTACCTCCGCGCGCTTGCCCCGCGCGACGTAGGAGGTGTAACTGGGCAAGGCCACAGCGGCCAGTATTCCTACGATGGCGACAGTGATCATGATTTCGATCAGCGTAAAGCCTGCGACGCGCACGCGGTGATGAATCCTTGGCGCCGAAGAACTGGTCATGAGTCACTCCTGATCAACGAATTGGGGGGTTGATGATACGACGCCAGGTTCTGTCTCGAATCGTCCTGGCCGCACCAAAATTCGGGTCAGTGTCTTGACCCCGAACCATCAACTGCCCGGTGGTGTTTTGGATGCTGTACCTGGTGTAGCAAGTCCCGCCCGTACATTGAGTATTTCCGCGTACAACGGCGTCAATGCCATCAGCACCCGTTGAATAGCCAGCGGCACGGGTATCCGATGCATCGAAAACTCCATTGCCGTCAGTGTCGAACAGCGGATACCCAGCCGTCGTTGCCGTTTCCACGGGAAATATGAAGTTGACACCGCTACCCGAAGCTGACTCGCAGACCACAACGTTCTGCGCAGGTGCCACCGTGCTGAACAAGACGAGCTTGCTGCTCACCGCCTGAGGGGGGTAAACCACTCGAAGGCCCGCCACAGGGGACAGATCAATCACCCAACCCTTCTTCAAGTCCCAGTCAATAGCATCGCCACTGATGTCATAAAAAGTTGCTCCACCAGCACCGGAAAATGAGGTGATGGCCCGAGTCACCATACTGGATCGATTGAAGGTGGAATGCGGCGCGGTGTCGGACTCCTTGTCCCAGAACCCATACATGGATTGCGTGGCGGTGGAGTTGGCATCAATCGTCGTCTGCAGCAATCCCGTCCCGAACACGACAAGCGGCCCGCCGCCCCGGCTATGGTTGTACAAAACCGGTGGTTGGGTGATGGGCTGGGGAGTGGTCAACGCAGCATTTGTAGCCGCGAACAGCGGCGCCAAAGCGTTGCCAATGCGGAATCCGCTCGCGGCTCCTGCGTCGTACTCAAATTTCCACAGGCGGCCTTTGAGATCACCAGCGTAAAGCGCAATGATCTGACCCATTGAATTGCGACGTGCCGTGACCCCGCTCAAACCGTTGGATCCCGAAGAATCAACCGTGAGCTTCTGCGCTGCCCCCGATTCAAGGTTCAACACAAAAAGTACAGCCTTACCCCCGGAACTGAATGTACCGTTGCCGAAAATGGCAACCCACGTTCCATTGGGGAGAACGCCCACTTCCACAGGCGACGTGACGTAACCCAATTCAGCGTCGTCAAGGTCACTGAACTCCCATCGAATAGCCGAGGCGCTAAGGTTCGGAGTCTCGGTTACGTCAAGTGCAAACACGGCTCGGGCACCAACGCCGGTGGAACCCACAAGATAGTTCCGCCAACTTGCAATGGTCGCTGTCGGGGCGCGTACATAGGCATCTGCTTCACGTAGCGGTCCATCGACAAAATATTGGTGATAGTTCGAATCTGTGCCGTAAGTCTTGGTGGCGAGATTGGAGAGGCTCGGGTAAACCGCTCGTGGAACGTAAGCAAAAATCTCACGTCCATCATCCGGCGCGTTGGTCTTGCTGTCTTTGAATGCATGCAGCATCCCGTCATTGGCGCCAATGAACAGCGCACCCACTCGCGCCGCTTTCGCCGTGGCGAAAGATGCATAGGATGAACCGATCGATGGCAGCGATCCGTAGCCACCATTGAAGCCGCCTTGAACAAATACAGGCGTGGAATTGATGATGTCACCCAGACGACCAGCCCGTTTACGGAACGGATAGATTGCCTCGATTCCTTCGTTGGAAGCATCACCCCGGATATAGTTAATAAAGGTTTGCGTATAGGTGGCTGCGATGCTGGCGGTTCCGCCGAGCGCCGACCGATTCGCCGGACTCATCGCCGCCCAAGTAAATGTTACCGGAGCGGCAGTGGTACCCCCCCCTGGGCGATTCCACGTGAAAATCCGGCGTTGGTCCCACGCCGGAAGGCGAGCCTCTGCATTCCAGACAGTTGCACCCGCCTGTCCATCTATGTCCAGAACCTGGGCATTCACATCACCTCGCCAAGAACCGGTCCGATAGAACGGCACGTACTTACGGTTACCTTCCTCGAGCACGGTTGCAGCAGTCGCCACCCCAGCTTCGCGAAGTTCCCGTTCAACTGCTTGTCCGACCGATGTCCGAATAGCAGCCGCCATCTCGGTAGGATCCTTGGCACTGAAAAAAGTACCGCGGCTGTTCACCGCAGCGTGCCAGAGATCATCGATTTCGTCATTTCCCCAAGACTTGCTGCCAGACGTCAAGGCCGGCAAATCCGTGTCAGGGTTCAGCGTCCCGCGAACGCCGAGTCCGACAGTGAAATTCACCATATGCTGCCAGAAAGCCGGATTCTCAGCCGAAGGGACAACCTTGTTGTCCAGATCAGGCCGCAGGTCGTTCTTCCAGTAACGCATAGCGTAATCCGCCAGGGTGTTCTCGCTATCGTCTCTGTAAGGTCGAATTCGCAGGTACTGATAACTGCGGCCCGGGCCTGTAATGGCGACACCATCTGTATTGTCCTGGTTTCCGACACTGGACAACCCCCCAGACCCTACGGTATCGCTCCAGTAGCCGTCCGTCACCATGATGTGGTACGACCGTCGACAAGTCTTGTGCGCGCCACTCGTGGCGTTGCCGGGCGTATCGCCCCACGGCCCGCGGTTATCGGATCGGGTGAAGTAGTTGCCGACATCCTGCATGGCGCGACGAAGCGGTGTTCCACCGCTAGCATTAAGATCGAACAACCATGTATACAAAGCAGTGCGCTGGGTAGAATCAAAGTCGCGCACCCCGGACTCAATGGTCCGTGTACTAGAACCATCCACTGAAGTGGCAGTGGTCTTGTTAATTCGCCCGTAACCGACACGATAGTCACTGGTTGATCCCAAAAAGGCTTCTGCCACCGCGCCTTTGGCCAGCAGCATGCGCGACCGGTAGTAGGTGAACCAGTTGGCGAAGTTCTGCTTCTCCTGGGCAACCGTACATGCCGTCGCATCGCAGTCGGTACGCTCCGGATACCGGGTGTACGACGTAACGCTTCCATCATTCAAGTTGAACTGCGTGTAATTCGACTGATTCGCCGGATCACGGTAATTGCCGCTCCCATCCCGGTTCAAACGGTAATACAAGCCGGGGTTGTAGCTGATGTTGCGGTCGCTGCAATTGCTGGCTGAGCTTCCCGAATTGGTACCGTAGCACCAAGTGGTGTTGACATTCCCGACAGTACTCAAGTTGGCCTTCGCAGCCGTATTCATCGGATCGAATGGGGAAGCCGTAAAGCTGAAGGTACCCATCCGAGTGCCATCTGCCCTAGCCCACGGCTGGTATCTCACTTCAGGGTTGTAGTAGATGGAGTTCGTGTCAGCCGATCGCATCAGCTTTTGCCGATAGTTGGTCGATCCAGCGACGGCAGCGATCGTTCCCTGGAAGAAGGCGCTCAAATACATCGGATCGGACGGATGCATGATGATCGAATTCCCGCCGACCGGATTTGCAATCGAAAAGCTACCAACGTACACCGTTTCCTCGGGCATGTGTTGAAACGCCATGGAACCAGAGTCGTCCAACGTCAACATGATGTTGGGCTTAACCCCCCCACCGTCACGACTAATCAGTGGGGATTGACTTGGCTGCGCTTGTACCGCCAATGCGATTGCGCCGATCATGCCCAGCAAGACCGCTCGGCAATACTGAGCTAGTGGATGATGAAATGCCATGGTCATAGAGACCTCCTGTACTGGGCCTAATTCAGGGCAATGGTCGATTGCACCCATACGGAAGAACCTCGAAGGGTTTCACCATTGGTGCTGCTTGCCTCGTAATCCGGACTGAACCCCCTTGCGGTAATGAGCGTTACAGGGGTACCGTCTGGAAGTGTTGCGCGCTCCGCAAAGCATCGCGGCAATGTCGAAGGGGACAGCGAACTGTCGGACGACCGAATCTGCGTCAGCGGCACGATTGTCGTTCGGGCTCCCGACGAAGGCCACCAAGTAGCTGTCACTTGCCAGTCGGGCGTTGACCCCGCTGGAGCAACAATGTTTACCTCCTGAAGAGAAGGCGTGCGCGCTGCATCAGCCATGGAAATCTGCTGCTCGCAATACCGCAAGGCAGCTTCTGCATACTGCTGCGCGAGCCCTTCCATTCGCAGGCTGTTGGTGACCCGCTCGCTCGAGGCTGCACCGCGCATTGCGGACGCGGCTGTCAATCCGATAATTACCAGCATGATCAGCGTGATGATCAACGACACCCCTCGAATCCGGCCACGGCCCGTTAATGAACAAGCACGACTTGTCACTCAATACTCCTAATAGGCCATGCGATTGCGTAACGCAATCGTCGTGAAGAAAGCCCGCCTTGCATATCGGTCCGGCAACGTGGTCGCAACCTGGTTGCAGTTGAGATAGGTGTTTCTGATCGCAAGGTCCTCTGACGTCAGCACGGGTTCACTGCTTCGCATGACAAGACAAATACGAACCCCAACAACTCTTCCCCAGTCGGTCACGCTGGCAGCAGGCACATAGACTGCGGCCTGCTTGGCAATGGCACCCTCCACACCGTAACGGACCGTCATGGACTCCACGTTTTCAACCAATGCCTGCTGCGAGTTCCCCGGAGAAACACAATAGAGCTCCGGGATAGTTGATGTGTTGGTAGCAACAAAGTAACGATTCTGCGCAACGAAAAATGTCACCGTCGGAGGCCCGGCCGTCGTTTGCGCTGTCAAGGCGTTTCCGAGGCAATCTGTTGGGACGCCTGTTGAATGCACGACTGCCGTGGACGTGTCCGCTTCATAAGCTACGGAGATAGCAGCGCTGGTTCCGGTACCACAGGAGAGCGCTGTTGCATTCGGGGTCGCAAAGCCGCTGTCACACCCGTATAGGGCCAAAGCTGGCGTTCCACTTACGTAAGTTCTGGAGAAAGTGGAGGTTCCGCCCGCCCAACCTGTCGGCTGGGCGTACCCCGCGGTCAGCAACTCCCGAGTCAGCACCGAAAAAGCAATTTGTGCATCTTCAGTCATCTGTGCATAGGCAGACTGCTGCTTGCCCGTGACCCCGACGCCGAGGTAGTTGACCATGACCGCGCCCACCACCACCAGCCCGATCACCATCGACACCATGACTTCGATCAACGAAGCACCCCGGTGCCGCCCGCTCGCACGACTCACACGCGATGCTGCCTTCCTCATAGGTTGACCCTGAAGTACATGCACCGAATTGCCGTATTCCCCGAACGCTGCAGGCCATCAGGGCATTCAGCCGCCGAGGCAGGTCTATCGTCCGCGTTGGACACTGACGGATCGAGCCAGACAACCCATAAATCTGCACCTACGGGCGACGCGCCGCCCGCGTTGTCCGTCAAAAGGAATACGGCTCCTTGCGGCAGATTGTCAGCAACGGTCTTTCGCCATTGCCAGAGGTCAGCAGCCGCCAATTCGGCGGCGGTGCAAGGACTCGCGGTCGAATCACATACGTTGGTTGGCGTCGAGTTGACCGAACTGTTTTGCACCGCAAACGTCGTCGCATAAGTGTAATTTCCAGCCACAAAACCCGACTTGTTTGCGCGCAGCCGCTCACCAAGATCAGTGGCAAGCTGCGACGCCGTTGCGCGATATTGCGTCAACTTTGCATAGCGGACCGATGACGCATTGACACCGGCAAGCGCAAGGAGTCCGATCGACGCAATGACGATCGAAACCAGGATTTCTATCAAAGATGCACCACTCTGCCGCGTACCAAGCCGTGGCATTCCACTCGGATAATCAGAATCTAGTTGCATGCTGTCGTACCTTCGGGCCTGACGGACGGGCGGCCTTGGTTCGATATACAAAACAGGCGCGTACTGCCCGACGAACCGCTGAACGTGGGCGTAAAAACCAGAGTCGCCCCAGCAGCTCTGGCCCAACCTGTGGACTGAAACGTAACCCCCGTGGTGGGGTCGGCACCTGCTGCGCCCAGAATGGACGCGATGCCAGTCGGCGCCCCCTGGACTCGAATGACCTCATCACCCGTACCAACGGAAGGAGGAGATGACGGATTTGGATCAATAAACACAATCCAGCCAAGGCTCCAGCTTCCACTGGTCGCACAGGAAGTACCGTTGGAACTGCGACAAATTGAAACCGTCCGCCCGCGACGCAAAGCCTCTGATCTCGCCAGGCGAAAATCGCTCGCCAGATCGCTCAAACTTGCCGCGATTGCGCGTTTGGCCAAGAAACTGGTGAAGCCAGGGACAGCCAGACTGACCAGCACGCCAACGATTGTCAGCGTCACCAACAATTCAATCAGTGTCAGTCCCTTTTGTCGCATCCGGGTATTATTTGGAATGGCAATAGTCTTCGCATCAAGGTCTTGACAGACGGCCAGCTCCACACGCTGAACGGTAGGCTATGCCATCCTCCGAATGAATCTTCACGAAGTAATGCTTTTGGCGATGGCTCGGGCATCGATTGCCGAGAGCCTTAGCAATCCCAACCCCCGCGTCGGCTGCGTCATCACCAGCGTCACAGGCGACGTGCTGGGCC
>CAZUKI010000159.1:0-6887 GCA_964620785.1 uncultured Aestuariivirga sp. | reverse complement strand
TGGGTTTGTAATTTTTTTTTTCTTTGTCCTGTTCTTTTTGTTTTTGGTAATACTGTATCTACCTGTTTTTGCGGCCCCCACATGGGGCGGCCGCCTTTGTGTCTCGGCTCGATCATTGACGTGAGCGACTGATCACGTGCCCCAGTAAGGCGGCACTCCATAGTGATCATGAACGATGCGCTCCCGCTCTCGATTGCTCCAAGAGTCGTCACTGAATTCGGGAGCATCACGGAGCTGGATTTCCGAAACATCCATCTTGTAGCCATTGAGCCGCGTGTCATAGGAGAGCTTGCTCCAAGGCACAGGGTAGTGGCTGTGGCCCAGACCCAGGAAACCGCCAAAACTCATGACGGCGTAGAGCACCTGGCCACTGGCCTTGTCGATCATCAGATGATCAATTTCGCCTATTTCCTCTCCTTCGAGATTGAAGACGAAACATCCTTCAACGTCTTCGCTGGAAATCAGTGCGTGGTTGGGATGTGCGGTAACCATGGTTAGCTCTCCCTTCTCAAGTGCTAGCGCATGAGTGCGCCGGTTCGTGCATCAACATAAACAACCTGACGGTTGCCATTTCGCGTCGCACGGAATGTGTAGGTCTGCCCGCGGCATTCGACTGTCTTGATGTTGCGGAAGCCACGGCGCGCCACCTGGCGGTAAGCTGCCTCGCAACTGAGGCGGGCCCGATAGGCAGGATTGTACCAGCCGTAACCCTTGCGGAAGCGGTAATCCGGTCCCACACGATAATCATAGTGCGGGTAGCCCAGGTAGATCTTCACATTTGTCTTGGCATCGGCGGGGCCAGTCACGCCTGCGGCGAGGAAGAGACCCAGACCAGCTGCAATGAGCATTTTCTTCATGACAGTTCACTCCTTCATTTGGTGCTGGAGCGAAACGACGCCAACAGAGAATAGTTCCTTGCGGCGAAATCTCAAACACTTCCGTGGTGTGTCAAATCGTAGCCGCGCATGGAAAACAGCGCATGCTGGGATGGCGCTGGATCAACGGAATCCTTGTTAAGCATGGCCGCCGGCATCGCGTGTTGCGGGGCAAAAGAAAAAAGCCCCCGGCGTGCCGGAGGCTTTTCGTATTGTTTGGTATCAGGGATTGGTCGCCGGGGCTTCCCCTGTTGCTGGGGCGGGAGCTGGAGCCGGTGCCGGAGCCATCGGTGCTGGCTCAGCAGCGGGCGCCGCCGGTGCGGGGGCCGGTTCTGCGGCAGGAGCAGGCTGCGTCGTCGTGCTTTCGGTCGCCTGCGGCGCAGAATCCTTGACGCCAGAAGAGTTGGCGAAGAATGCTATTCCACCGACCACCAAAAGGATGATCAACACAATAGCAGCAATCATGCCGCCAGAACTGTCGTTCGTCTGGCTGACATTCACCTGCCGTTCTTCGTCGAGCTTTCCGCGCTTTGGATCACTGTAAGTCATGATGAACTCCTCTCTTGTCGTCCGCATGGGAAACGCGAAGAGAGACCTATTGTTCCGGCGAAACCCGACTCCGCGTCACTTTCCCATCAGGAATAGGGGCTGATGCACTGGCGCACCCGGCCACTGTAAGCCACCCAGGTGTTCGTGCGGGGATTGTATGACTTGTAGCGGTTCAGGCACCAGCGCACATGCGCCGAGCCACCGCCGTAGTAAACGTTGTCTTCGAAATCATAGTCATCGACGTAGCGATCAGCTCCGAAGCCGCCACCAACGATGAGTGGAATGGTCCACCACGGCGTTTCGTAATAGTAGCCACGATAGAAATGGCGACAGCCGCCAATCCGATTGTTGCAGCGCCGGCCGTGACGTTCACGGTCCCAGTTCTTGGTCATGCGGCGGTTCCGGTCACGTTCCCATTTGTTGGCGACCTGGACGACATTGCCATTCTGCTCTGCCGTCAATTGAAGCGGCGTCAGCGGAGCCGCCGATGCCGCGCCGCCAAGGCCGGTCAATGCGGCATGACCAATGGCCGCTCCGGTGAGGTACGCATAAGTTGACATTTTCATGATGATAACTCCATTTCTCGGGGCAGCCCGTCAGTCGAAGACGCGCGATCTATCCCGTCCAATACATTAAGACGCAGATGGTTCCTGAGTCCGTCGCAGTGTTTGAAGAAATCTGTGCCACAGCTTTGACACAATTGAGCGTGCAGCGCCCTTCGGCTGCTCTCACATTCACTGTTCCGTCTGGAAATCCCCGGGCTGTGGCGGTGCTATGGGTGTGAACAGTGTCCGGTCCGGCTTGATGTCGAGCAATGGCGTGCCATCCAGGCAATCAAGGCCACGGACAAACAGTGAATCACCCTCGATATGTAAAAGTTTCACAATCGACGTCCCGATCGGGTTGGGCCTGACCGGCGAACGCAGGGCGAAGGTGCCGCGCAACCTGCCATCGTTGGCCGGGCTCTGGAGAACAAGGTCGCGCCGCGAATGGTGAAGCCAGTAGAGAACCTCAAGCCGCTCGAAATCCGTGATGCCATCGAGGGCCTGGTGCCAGGGATGAAAGAGTTCGATGCGACACGTCGGGCCGTCGAGCCTGCCTTGGCGTGGGCATTCCAGGCGATCTTTCCACGGCGTGTGAATGCGGCCAATGAAGGTGAGGCCCGCGGAGTCAAATCGGCCGGGCTCAACCTGCACTTCATTCCGCCTGATCTCGTCGCGGCGAACCAAGTTCAGTCGATGCCCACCATGACGTCCGATGCCTTGATCACGGCATAGGCACTCTGCCCCACTGACAGCTTCAGTTCATCGACGGCTTCGTTGGTGATTGAGGATGTGACAATGCCTCCGCCAATATCGATCCTCACATGGGAGGTCGTGGCTCCCTTGTTGATGGCAATGATTTTGCCCTTGAGCCGGTTGCGGGCGCTGATCTTCATGAGTCTGTTTCCTTTTCAACACGGTGGTCGCTTGCAGGATGGTTGGCCGAACGGATAGCCGCGCGCCCTTATGCATCAGAGCGCAAGACACGCACTGGACACACACCGGCACTGCTGATTTCTCCTTGCCTCAGAATACGTTATAGTCCAATGAAAATAGCGGTCAAGCCGTGGCGCACGCCACGGCACCATGCATTCACAACCTGAACTGGGAGCCATCCATGCTGAACCGCAGACGTCTCATTACCCGCCTTGCAGCGCTTGCCACGGCAAGCAGCCTGATTGCCGCAAGCATCACGCCAAGTTTCGCCGCCGACAAGATCACGGTCTTCGCCGCCGCCAGCCTCAAGAACGCCCTCGATGCTGTGAACGAGGCCTGGAAGGCCGATGCCCAGAAGGAAGCCACCATCTCCTACGCGGCAAGCTCAGCGCTGGCCAAGCAGGTGCAGGAAGGCGCACCAGCCGATGTCTTCATCTCGGCCGACATGGACTGGATGAACAAGCTTTCGGAAGCAAAGCTCATCACTGATGGTTCGGTGGTCAAGCTCCTCGGCAATGAAATCGTGCTGGTCGCCCCTGCCGATTCCAAGGCCGACATCAAGATCGACAAGGGCTTCGACCTTGGCGCAGCGGTGGGCGATGGCAAGCTCGCGATGGCAGACGTCAAGGCGGTGCCGGCCGGTAAATACGGCAAAGCCGCGCTGGAATCGCTTGGCGCCTGGGCCGGCGTCGAAGGCAAGGTCGCCATGGCGGAAAACGTGCGCGCCGCCCTGAAACTGGTCTCGACTGGCGAGGCGCCACTTGGCATCGTCTATGCTACTGACGCCAAGGCCGAACCTGGTGTAAAGGTGCTCGGCGTGTTCCCTGCCTCCTCCCATCCCGAGATTGTCTATCCCGTTGGCGTCGTTGCCGCGTCGAAGAATGCTGATGCGGCGGCCTTTGTGGCCTATCTCCAGGGCGCCAAGGCGCAGGGCATCTTCAAGGATCAGGGCTTCACGGTCCTGGTGCCCGCCAGCAACTGAACGATGGACTGGTTCACGCTCAGCCCGGATGAATGGAGTGCCGTCCGGCTGAGCGTGAAGGTCGCCACCTGGGCCATGGTGGCGAGCCTGCCCGTGGCGGTGGCAATCGCCTATCTCCTGGCGCGCCGGGAATTCTGGGGCAAGGCACTGCTCAATGGCCTCGTCCACCTGCCACTGGTGCTGCCGCCGGTCGTTACCGGCTACCTGCTCCTGCTCAGTTTCGGCAAGCGCGGACCGATAGGGTCATTCCTCGCTGACTATTTCGGGATCGTCTTTTCCTTTCGCTGGACGGGCGCTGCCCTTGCCTGCGCGGTCATGGGCTTTCCGCTCATGGTACGGGCCATCCGCCTCTCCATGGAAGCCGTGGACAGCAGACTGGAACAGGCAGCCGCCACGATGGGTGCAAATCCGCTCTGGGTTTTCGCAACGGTCACCCTGCCGCTGACGCTTCCCGGCATCATCGCCGGCATGATCCTGTGTTTTGCCAAGGCGATGGGTGAGTTCGGCGCGACGATTACTTTCGTCTCCAACATTCCCGGTGAAACGCAGACGCTGCCATCGGCGATCTACACTTTCACGCAGGTGCCGGGCGGTGACCCGCAGGCGCTTCGCCTCACGGCGATTTCCGTGGTGATTGCGCTGGCCGCTTTGGTTGCCTCGGAAGTTCTGGCGCGACGCATTGGCCAGCGGGTTGCCGAATGACCATCGCCTGCGCGATCCGGCACAGGCTGGGCAGTTTCAATCTCGATGCAGATTTTGCCGTTGATGGAAAACTGACGGCGTTGTTCGGCCCGTCGGGCTGCGGGAAGACCAGCATCATCAATGCCATTGCCGGTCTGTTGCGGCCTGATGCAGCGACAATCTCCATCAATGGCGAAACGCTGGTTGATACGGGCCGCAGCATCTTCGTTCCCGCGCACCTTCGGCGCATCGGTTATGTATTCCAGGATGCCCGCCTGCTTCCGCACCTCTCCGTCGCCCAGAACCTCGCCTATGGCCGCTGGTTCACACCAAAGGCAGAGAGATATGCCGACGAACGCGCCATCCACGCGATGCTCGGCATCGATACCTTGCTTGCCCGCAAGCCCCGCGAGCTTTCCGGTGGCGAGAAGCAGCGCGTGGCACTGGGGCGCGCTTTGCTGCAATCGCCGCGGCTTCTTCTCATGGATGAGCCGCTGGCATCGCTCGACGAAGCACGAAAGCAGGAGGTCCTGCCCTATCTCGAACGCCTGCGTGACGAGGTGAAGGTTCCGATCATCTATGTCAGCCATTCGCCCGCCGAGGTGGCGCGCCTTGCGAGCCATGTGGTGCTTCTCAAGGATGGCAAACTGGTTGAGGCAGGTGCTGCAAGGGACATCCTGCCGGCCATCGCCTCGGTCAGCGAGGAATTTGCTCTGGATGCAGGCACGCCGCTGGACATGACAGTCAAGAACATTGACCAGAAATTCAACCTCACGACGCTGACTTCAGCCGCAGGCATCGTCCGGCTTCCCGGTGCCCATGGCAGGACGGGTGACAAGATCCGGCTGTTCATCAGGTCGACGGAGGTCATGCTGGCGACCAGCAAGCCGCGCGGGTTGAGCGCACTCAATGTCCTGCAGGGGTCTGTCGTTTCAATAGAGAACAGCAGTGCCTCAAGCGCGCTTGTGCGGTTGCGCTGTGGCGAGGCGCTGATTGCTGCCACGATAACGCGCAAGTCCGCTGCGGACCTCAAGCTGCGCCCCGGCAGTCGTGCCTATGCCATCTTCAAATCGCTGTCATTCAAGATGGCCGCGGCCGGCAGCACTGTGCAGCCGGCCACGGCCACCAGAAGGGATCAGCTTTCGCGATAGGCGCCGGACTTCTTTGCCGCAGCCGTGGCAAGGTAGTCCATGAGGGCGGGATTGAGGCTGTCATAGGGTTCGAGACCCAATTGCTTCAGCCGCTTGCGGATGGCCGGCATTCTGGATGGCGGCACGCCGCTCTCGATCACCGAAGAAACGAAGGCAGCGAAGCCCGGTGGCGACCAGCCCTTTTCCTTCGAAAGTTCAGTGTGAATGAAGGTGAGGCCCTGGAAGGGGTGCCCTTCCCTCCGCACCGGGCCGTGCATGTGGGCGCCGCAGCTGGTGCAGGCGTGGCGCAGGATTAACGCATTGTCGTCAACGACACGCAGCTTGTGCTCGTTGGCCACGACGCGAACCTTGTCGCTGGGTGCCACTGCAACGATGGAGAAGATGGCGCCTTCCGGTTTCCAGCATTTGGTGCAGCCGCAGGCATGATTGTGCGCCGACTGCGAGGCCACCTCGACGACCACTGCATCGGTGGCGCAGTTGCATGTCAGGGTGCCACCGGCAAAGCCCTTCTTGGCGGACTTGGCGAAGCCCCGGTCAATTGCCGGATGCAGCGCGATCGAAGGCGCCGCGGGCTTTGCGGCCTTCTTCTTTTTCGCAGGCTTCTTAGCCTTCTTGGAACTCTTCTTGGCCATTTTGACTTTCCTCCTTGGTGCTGAACAGGCGCAGAGGCGCCGTCAGAAAACAACCACGCTGCGGATCGACTTGCCTTCATGCATCAAGTCAAAACCCTTGTTGATGTCTTCAAGCTTCAGGGTGTGGGTGATCATCGGATCGATCTGGATCTTGCCAGACATGTACCAGTCCACGATCTTGGGAACATCGGTGCGGCCGCGGGCGCCGCCGAAGGCAGTTCCCTTCCAGACGCGGCCGGTGACAAGCTGGAATGGCCGCGTCGAAATCTCCTGGCCGGCACCGGCAACGCCGATGATGATGGACTGCCCCCAGCCGCGATGGGAGGCTTCCAGCGCCATGCGCATCACCTTCACATTGCCGGTGCAATCGAATGTGTAGTCTGCCCCGCCAATCTGGTCGGCGCCGCGCTTGGTCATGTTGACGAGATGGGGAACAAGATCACCCTGGATTTCAGCGGGATTGACGAAGTGGGTCATGCCGAAGCGCTCGCCCCATTCTTTCTTTCCGTTGTTGAGGTCGACACCGATGATCATGTCGG
>CAZUKI010000158.1:4322-6893 GCA_964620785.1 uncultured Aestuariivirga sp. | reverse complement strand
GCCCGTCATCTCGCCTGCAAGATCGGCGAAGAACTCATCATCCATTTGCAGGGCCAGGCACTGGTCGCCCTCACCATGTTCGTGGCCGCATGAGTAGCAGCAGCCACTGTTGCCGAGGAGCAGAGAACCGGCGTGAAGCAAGGTCCGGCCCTGAGCGCCGTGATAGCTGAACATGCCAGCCTGGACGATGGCGATGACGTGCCGGTCGTGGCGTTCCTCGGCGTGACATCTGCCCGCTCCGGCGGTGCACCGGATTCTGGCAAGCCGCCAGCCAGAGCCATTGGCGACCGTCACTTCGGAAGGTGCTAACTGCTCCATGACGGTGCAGGTTGAAGGGCCCGGTTGGTCCAGTCAATGGCTTTCAAAAGAATAGCAATTTTCCCCAAGCGCGCTACCGCGCAGGCCGGCAAACAAGATCATGGATTACAGTTCAGATTTCACCGACCTGCAGCAGCTTCGGGTTCTCAACGCGCGGTTCATTGCGAACCATGTGGCCAATGACGTTGCTTCCCATGATGGCCTTTTGCATGCCCGCTTTACCCATATCGACAGTCGCGGCCGTCGCGTGCCTCGTGACCTTTACCTCAGGAACTGGAGCAATGGCTTTGACCCGGCCCGGACAATCTACTGGGACACGCGAGACGAACAGATCAGGGTGTTTGGGAATGTTGCGCTCGTGTCAGCCTGCAACAAGTATGTGGAACTGTATGAAGATCGCGAAGTCACGGGCATGGCGGCCTACACCGACATTTACATCCGCGAAGATCGGAACTGGCTCTGCATTCAGGCGCAGATTACCGAAGTGGCCCCGGAGAACTGGCCACCTGACAGCACGATTGTGAGTGTCTATCGCAGGGGTCTGTCTGCTGTCAGCTGACGATGATTACCGCCGGATCTCCCCCGCGCATCCCCATAGCTTCTATTTACCACGCGAACGGCATTGCCAGCCGATTAACCCATAGGGACCGCCCTTTGCTCCTTGTCGCGCAAAGCGCTGGACGATGTTCCAGAACGAGACAGGAGATTAACCATGGTGGTCAACTTGCTTCGCGCAAAGTTCTCCCGGAACCTTGAAAGGCTGGCTGCGTGTCAAAAGGGAACAACTGCTGTGATCCTGGCCGTCGCGGCGGTTCCGTTCGTTGCATGTGCCGGCGCGGCCATCGACTTTGCATATTTTGCAGCAGCCAGAACCCATTTGCAGGCCGCCCTGGATACTGGTGCCTTGGCGGCGGCGAGCCCTGATCTAGATACAGACTCTGGCAGAATTGCCGCCGCGCAGGCGAGCTATGCCGCCAACATGCGTGACGGCGTCGGCGCCAATCTGACTCATGCGGCAAATTTCTCCATCGAGAACAACAAGGTGATTTCGCGCGCCGAAATTGATGTTCCCATGCATTTTATGACTCTTGTGGGCATCACAGAGATGGCCGCCGTCGCCGTAGCCGAAGTCGGCATCGCCAAGGAAAAGAAGGCAGAGATTGCCCTCGTTCTTGACTACTCTGCATCGATGTCGGACGCGCTGAACGGCGAGGTCAAGTATCAGGCCATGACCGCTGCTGCGACCAACCTGGTCAACGATATCGCTGCGACAGCATCCGACAAGGTGAAGGTGGGTCTTGTTCCTTTCTCACATCAAGTGTACGCGACGTTGCCCGGTTCCTATGTTGTGGGTGGTGGGTCAGCGTCGTGGACAGGATGCACGCAGGACAGGCGCTATCCGGCGAATACCACATCTGCAACGCCGAGTTCTGCCAGTTCGACGAAGTGGAACCAGGCGATGGCGCCAGTTCATGCATCTTGGGGCTGCTCCGGCTACTTGGCGCACAATCTGAGGATCGTGCCCCTAACCAACAATTTTTCCGTTATCACCAATCGCCTTGCGGCGATGACTCCGTATGCGTGGACGCACATCGCATTAGGAGTCGAGTTTGGTTATCATCTTTTGTCGCCAAATCCGCCCTACTCAGAGGGCGTCGATTTCAGTGATAGCCAGACGCGCAAGTTCATGGTCGTTCTGACTGATGGAATGCAGACCGAACCGGCCTTCGGCCCAGGCACAACTAGGACTGTGACGCAGGGTGAACTGAACTTGGAAACTCTCTGCGACAATGCCAAGGCGGACGGTATCACCATCATCACGATGGCATTTGATCTTGACGACTCTGATACACGTCAGCGACTACGCGCCTGTGCCAGCGACCCCGACAAGTACTTCTTTGTCGCCGATGATACCGCCGATCTTATGAGTGCCTTTGATACCGTCAAGGCGGCTGTTGTTGCCGAAGTCTACTTGTCGAAATAGCTGACACTGACCAAATAGAGACCGTCGGGCGGTGCCACTGGTCCGCAGGCTGAACGGTCGCGGGCTTTCAGTGCCCTTTCGACGTCGCGAGCATTCCACTTGCCTTCACCGACCTGTTTCAGTGTTCCCACCATCGAGCGAACCTGATGATGGAGGAAGCTGCGGGCCTGAGCCTCAACTTCAATTTCCTCGCCGAAACGCGACACCTTCAGGACGTCCAGTGTCTTGACGGGGGACTGCGCCTGACAAGAGGCAGCGCGAAAGGTCGA
>CAZUKI010000158.1:0-4222 GCA_964620785.1 uncultured Aestuariivirga sp. | reverse complement strand
TGTGCCAGGGCGTGAACGCCGGCGTCTGTGCGGCCTGCGCCCTGCACGGTGCAGTTTACGCCGTGGATCTGCCGGATTGCGGCTTCGAGGACGCCCTGAATTGATGGCTGGCTTTCCTGAATTTGCCACCCGGCAAAAGCCGTGCCGTCATACTCAATGGTCAGCTTGTAGCGCGGCATCAGGCGAGCCTCGTTCCGGCTGCGACGGCGAAGCCGCGCAGGAATGCCGCGGCTTCGGCCGGTCCCTTGCCCTCGCGCTGGACCTCCAGAAGACGGATGGCGCCGCCGTCGCAGGCAATCAGCAATTGATCATCCAGAATGACGCCCGGAATGGCGTTACCAGCTTCGAGCCTGCAGCGCAGTGCCTTGATCCTGGTTCCGTTCACTTCAAACCAGGCGCCGGGAAAGGGAGAAAGGCCGTGGATATGGCGCAGCACGGCGTGGGCGGGGCGCGCGAAATTTATCCGGGCCTCTGCCTTGTTGATCTTAGATGCGTAAGTGATTCCTTCGGCAGGTTGTGCTTGTCCGGGCTCGGCAGGAGATTTCAGGACTTCAAGCATGGCCGAGGCGCCGAGCACGGCCAAGGCATCGTGAAGGGATGCTGCGGTGGTCTCGTCGGTGATATCACAGTGAACGCGCTTGAGCATGGGGCCAGTGTCGAGGCCTTCGTCCATGCGCATGATGGTAACACCCGATTGGCTGTCGCCCGCCATGATGGCACGCTGGATTGGAGCGGCACCGCGCCAGCGCGGTAGAAGTGAGGCATGGATATTGAAGCAGCCATGGCGCGGCGCTGCGAGGATGGGCGCTGGCAGCAAGAGACCATAGGCCACGACGATTGCAGCCTCGGCATTCAGGTCCGAAAATTTTTGCTGTTCTTCGGGGGTTTTCAACGAAACCGGCGTGCGGACCGTGATTCCCTGTGAATGGGCGAGCGCATGAACGGGAGATGGACGCTCCTTCATGCCGCGCCCGGCGGGCCGAGGCGGTTGCGAATAGACGCAGGCAATCTCGTGCCCGGCGCCGATCAGTGCAGAGAGGGCCGTCGCGGCAAAATCGGGCGTGCCCATGAAGACGAGACGCATCAGAGCTTGCCCAGCTTTTGGGCTTTCTGAAATTTCTTGACGACGCGGTCGCGCTTCAGCTTGGAGATGTGATCTATGAAGAGGATGCCGTTCAGGTGGTCGATCTCATGCTGCAGACAGGTGGCGAGAAGGCCCGAGGCGGCTATCTCCTGTGGGTCGCCCATGCGGTCCAGATAGCGAACCTTCACATCGCGCGGCCTTTGCACCATTTCGAAAAACTCTGGAATCGAAAGGCAGCCTTCCTCGTATTCCCCCAACTCGCCGGATGCCCATGTCACCTCCGGATTGGCAAGGAAGAGGGGGCGCTTTTCCTCGCCATCCCGTGCCACGTCCAGGACAATGAGCCTGCGTGGCTCGCCAATCTGGATGGCGGCCAGGCCAATGCCGGGCGCCTTGTACATGGTTTCGAGCATATCATCGAAAACGTCGCGCACCGCCGCATCCACGGCTTTCACGGGTTTTGAAACCTGCCGTAGAATCTTTTCGTCGGGGAGCGTGATGATGGGGCGAACCGTCATGGCCTCCAGATAGGCGAGGGACCGGGAGGGGTCAATAAAGCGGCTTTCGGGTCGCTGTCAGGGCACTGGCCGGTTTTGGGGGCCCGGGCTCACCCACCGCGATACACGAGAGCCTTCTGACAGTAGGAACTTAATCGGAGCTTTGCTCCGGTCAAGCACGCATCAGACTGGTCAGGACCCAACTGAAATACTACTTTAAATTGTCACTGCTTGCGACGATCGAACCCTTGATTGCGCATGCTATCGCGGGCAAATTGCACTTGGGGATAGCGGGGATGAATAACACTGACGTTTCGGTTGTACTCAACATGCACAGGGAGGCGCCTTTCCTGCTGGCAACGCTTCGCTCACTGAACGCCTGCGCGAAAACAGCGAGAGAAGCCGGACTGACTTGTGAACTCATTGCCGTATTTGACAGGCCTGACGACGAGACGAGAACCGTCTTTGATGCGGGCCGGGAAGGCGGCCACCTTGACGATTTTCAAGAGATCAAGGTTATTACCGTGGATGTGGGCTCGCTTGGGCCCGCGCGGAACGCCGGCATTGCGGTCGCTCAGGGGGATTTCATCTGGACCGCGGATGGCGATGACCTTCTTTCGCGCAACTGCATTGTAGAACTTCACAGAATTGCTGTCTCAAATTCTGACGGACACTGTGCAGTGTTCTGTGAGTATGAAATCGGATTCGGCACAAAAAGCTATGTTGCCAGGCATTTTGATGACAACTGGTTGACAATCGCTGATCTCGTCTATCGGCACTATTATGGCTCGAGGATTTTTGCTGAACGGTCAGTGTTCGAGCGAACAGCGTATTCAGATACACGACTTTCTTCCGGTTTCGCCTATGAGGACTGGGATTTCAATTTGCGCCTTTGGATGGCTGGTTGCCGTCTTCTTATCGCGCCGGGTACAATCTTCTTCTATCGTCAACGGCAGGGAAGCCTGCTCAGGCAGTCCGAGGCTGTCTCAACAAATCTCGTTCCCTTTTTCACGGAATTGGAGCCAAAGGCATTCTGCGAGAAACTGGAAAGTGAGAAGCGACAGATTGGCGACTGGCCGTCATTCGTCGCTCGACGCCAGAAGTACTTCAGCTGCAATCACGCACAGGAAGTATTTGAAGACAAAGCGGTCTGGAACTTTGTCCTAGAAGCCTCCGACATCGAGCGGGACATTGATCCAGAGCGGGTGAGGCAATCCTCAAGCCACACTGCGCTTCCGTCGAGCGACAACAATTGGGGTCACAAACTAGCCGAAGCCATTGAAATTTCTGGATATCGCAGTTTTACGGATGCTGTTCTCCTGCCTTGGCTGATGCCTGGTGGAGGTGAGAAGTATATTCTTCAGATTCTTGATGAGATTTCCAGGCAAGTTCCACGAGCCAGATTCTTGGTGCTGTTGTGTGAACCTTCTTCGGCCCACAGTTGGATGCGCCGATTGCCGGCTAACTCAGTTGTTGTCGATCTCTACAATGCATTCCCAGATTTGACGTCCGAGGATCGCGATGAATTGGCGGCGCGCCTCTTGCTTGTCATGTGCAACAGGGGAGTTAGGCTGCACATCAAGTCTGCAACTTCATCTCACCGGATGCTTGATCGATTTGGTGCCGTGGTTTTGCGCCATTTCAATGCGGTCTACTATCGGTTTTGTGACGATGTCGACCTCCTGAATGGCAAGAGAACCATGGATTCAAGCAATGTCGAATTCTTGCGACGCCATCTTGCCGGCATTCGCAGAGTCGTTTGCGACTGCAACTTCATCGGACGAAGTGACAGGACCCGTATTGGCATTGATGACGGAAGATACCGGACGGTCTGGACGAAAGCAGCGGTTGGTCAAAACAAGACCGTCGCTTCTGAACCATCATACCACCTGCTTTGGGCCTCGCGCATATCATGGCAGAAGCGTCCGGACTTGATCGACAGGATTGCCGCAGAGTTGGCAGTGAGAATGCCAAATCTGAAGATCGATGTGTACGGCGCCATTGAGCGCAATTCGCCTGTCAAAAGCTTTGCCGTGCCATCAGTCACCTATCGTGGGTCTTTCGACGGCATAGAGTCCCTGCCGCTGAATGAATATGATGCGCTTCTCTACACAACACTCTTCGATGGACTTCCCAATATCATTCTTGAATGCATGGCTGCGGGCCTGCCAGTCATTGCTCCGGACATTGGCGGCATCCCGGAGTTCGTCATTTCAGGAAAGACCGGTATCCTGGTTAAGGACGACCCTGATGACGCCATCCTCGTGCAGTCCTACGCAGATGCCGTTATAGCAATGTATGAGAACTGGAGCAGGGTCAAAGCAATGTCCGCTGCGGCGCAGGCCAGGATCGAGGACAAGTGTGGGCCGCAATTATTCGCCAAGAGCGTTCGTACTGCATTCAGGCTGCCAAGGAGGGCAAGCAGTTGCGCGTGAAGCGGGAGATGGAGAGAGAAATCGGAAACCTGCGCCTGCAGGTCAGGGCACGTGACGCCAAGATCACGGAATTGGGCGCCCAGGTGCATGATTGGCGCAGCCGCAAGGCCGCGGCCCCGTCAGACGACAATATCGTAAAGTATGTGAACGAAATACGAGGATTGGAGGCGGAAATTGATAACTTGCGCCTCCAGGTCAGGGCCCGT
>CAZUKI010000157.1:0-6983 GCA_964620785.1 uncultured Aestuariivirga sp. | reverse complement strand
TTCCGTCACCGCGACGGTGTGCTCGAATTGCGCCGAAAGCGAACGATCGCGGGTGACGGCAGTCCAACCGTCAGAGAGCACTTTCACATGTGGCTTGCCGAGATTGATCATCGGCTCAATCGTGAAAAACATGCCGGGCTTCAGCAAGACACCTTCGCCGATACGGCCATAGTGCAGAACATTGGGATGGTCGTGAAAGACCTCTCCAAGCCCGTGACCGCAGAAATCCCTGACCACGCTGCAGCGTTCGCCCTCCGCATAGGTCTGGATGGCATGGCCGATATCACCCAGATGGGCGCCCGGCTTCACGGCAGCGATGCCGCGCATCAGACTCTCATAGGTCACCTCGACAAGACGCTCTGCCTTGCGCGAAACTTCGCCAATGTTCGCCATGCGGCTGGTATCACCGTGCCAGCCATCCACAATCAAGGTCACATCGATGTTCAGAATGTCGCCATCAAGCAGGGGTTTGTCGTTGGGCATTCCATGACAGACCACGTGGTTGATGGAGGTGCACAACGCATGCTTGTAACCACGGTAGTTCACTGTCGCCGGAATTGCCTTGTTATCACGGGCAAATTCGATGCAGAGCCGCTCCAGGGCAGCGGTGCTTACCCCGGGTTTCGCGTTTTCGATGAGCAGATCAAGACAAGCAGCCGCAAGTTGTCCCGCCTTGCGCATGGAGGCGAAATCCGCAGCCTTGTGCAACTTGATGCGGGCACCCCGCGATTCTGTCTCTACCGTGTTCATCATTTCTCCAGCACAGGAACCGTTCCCGTGACGAAAATTCCATCACGTCCTACATGGCAGGTCACGGCCACGGCTTCAACCCCTTGGGCCCTGGCCCGCGCATAGGCCCCATCATAGACCGGGTCGATGTCCGGCGTGAGGGAAAAGGCTTCGGCGCCGCCACCTTGGATGCAATATACCATGACGGCGCGATGTCCGGCTTCTACCATTTTGGACATTTCGTAGAGATGCTTGGTTCCGCGTTCCGTCACGCAGTCTGGAAACTCGGCAAGTCCCGGCCTGCGATAGAGCGTGACATTCTTGATTTCGACATAGCAGGGCGGTTTGCCGCTCGCTTCCAGCAACAGGTCTATGCGGCTGTTTGCGCCATACTTCACTTCACGACGGATCGTCTCATAACCTGAAAGTTGGGCAATGAGGCCCGTTCCAATGGCTTCCTCGACAAGGCGGTTAGGGCGCCCCGTGTTGATGCCGATGAGGCCAAAGCCCGGGCGCTCCGTGATTTCCCAGGTGTGGGCATATTTGCGGGTCGTGCTGTCGCTTCTGGAGAGGAAGACAACCAGACCAGGCTCTGTCAATCCGAGCATCGTGCCGGTATTGGGACAAGTCGCGGTTATCGTGGTGCCGTCCTCGAGCCGGACGTCTGCGAGAAAACGCTTGTAGCGCTTCAGCAATGTGCCGCGGATCAGGGGTGAGGAAAACTCCATCCTTTGACAGGAACCACGGGTGGTGGAATATGTCCAGCATCATCCCGCGAGGACACACATGAGCGAAGCCGCTCCAACTGCTGCCGTGCTGCTGATCGGAAATGAAGTCCTTTCCGGCCGCACCAAAGACAAGAACCTGGGCTATATCGCCGACTATCTCACAGCCGTCGGCATTGATCTCATGGAGGCGCGAGTCGTTGCCGACGTCGAGCAAGATATTGCCGATGCGGTGAATGCCCTCCGCAGCCGCTACACCTATGTTTTCACCACAGGCGGAATTGGCCCGACACACGACGACATCACCGCGGATTCCATGGCAAAGGCATTTGGCGTTGGCATTTCGCATCATGCCGAGGCTAGTGAAATACTGCTCAAGTTCTTTGCCGAGATCGGGCGTGAGCCTAACGAGGCGCGCATGCGCATGGCGCGCATCCCACATGGGGCCAGCCTTATCTACAATCGCGTTTCACATGCACCTGGTTTTCGTTTCGAGAATGTCTTCGTGATGGCGGGCGTTCCCAAAGTCATGCAGGCCATGATGGATGAAATTGCCCCGCAACTGACAAGGGGCAAGCCGGTGCTCTCGCGCACCATTCGATTTGATGGCGGGGAAGGCGACATTGCGAAACCCTTGCAGGACATCCAGGAACGTTACCCACAGGTCGCCATTGGATCGTATCCGTTTGAGAGTGAAAAGGGTTTCAACACAAATGTTGTGCTGCGCAGCCGTGACGTTTCGTTATTGGAAACTGCCGCCCAAGACGTCAGAACCGCAGCGGAAACCCTGACGCAGGCTGGAAAGGCCAGAGGCTGGGCAGAGGCTTGATCACGCCGCCAGCGCGCGGCGCACTTTTTCAGTGAGGTCGTTACGGGTGAACGGCTTGTTCACCAGTTCGATGGTGTCGGGGAGATCCTGCATCAGACGCACGGAGCCCGGTGCATAACCTGACATCAAGAGCACCTTCAGTTCAGGCCTCAGCCGCATTGCCTTCGCAACCAGTTCTGGGCCGTTCATGCCTCCGGCCATGATGACGTCTGACAATACCAGCGCAATGTCGCGCCGATCTTCGATGAGCCTCAAACCTTCAGGGCCATTTGCCGCCGTGATGACTTCAAACCCAAGTTCCTCGATCATCGCTGCGGCAACCTCACGGACACTTTCATTGTCTTCGACAACCAGTATAAGCCTTTTTGGCTGGGGTGCATTCGGTGCCTTCGTGTCTATCGAATGGCGATCATCTGTGGCGCCGATTTCTTGTCTGATGACGTCCTGCAGCTGCTGCACGGGCTGTTCCGCTGCAGGCTTTGTGCGTTCGGCAAGCCGTGGCAGGTAGAGCTTCACGGTCGTGCCGTGCCCCACTTCTGAATAGAGCTTGATGTGCCCGCCTGACTGCTTGACGAAGCCGTAAATCATCGAGAGGCCGAGACCAGACCCTTTTTCCGGGCCCTTGGTGGTGAAGAAGGGCTGGAAGACCTTCTCGATGTTGGCTGCTTCAATTCCGGAGCCTGTATCCGTCACGGCGATTTCGACATAGTCGCCGGGCAAAACGTCCTCGTGATCCTTGCAGTACTCGTCGGTGAGTGTTTTGTTTGCGGTTTCTATGATGAGGTCCCCACCCTTCGGTGCCATAGCGTCCCGGGCGTTGATCGCCAAATTGAGGATGGCTGTTTCGAGCATGGTCTTGTCGGCCTTGACAGGCCAGACAGCATCGCCAGGGATGATCTTCAGCGTGACAATGGCAGTCACGGCCTGGGACAGCATGTCACTCATGCTGAAAATGAGGTCATTGACCGTGAGTTCCTTGTTCTGGAGTGTCTGCTGGCGCGAAAACGCCAACATGCGGCGCGTCAGGTCGGAGCCTTTTTCTGCCGCCTCGATGGCGGAGCGGATGCGCTTGAGCGCGCGCTCATCACCCTTCACGATCTGCTCTACGAGCTGAAGGTTGCCCATGACTACCATGAGCAGGTTGTTGAAGTCGTGGGCAATACCTCCGGTCAGCTGACCGACTGCTTCCATCTTCTGGGCCTGGTGGAACTTGCGTTCGAGGGCCTTTCGCTCCGTGATGCTTTGGCAGCATCCGAACACGCTTTCGACCTGACCCTTGTCATTCTTGTCGGCTTCCATGCTGACATCAAAGTAGGTCAGTTCGCCAGACGGTAGGCGAACGGCGATTTCCAGGTTCTTGATATGGCGGCCGAGCTTGGCGAGTTCGAGCGCTTCGGAAAATTTCTCCCGGTCGCCTGCTTCAATCATGCCAATGAAAGTCTTGAGTGTCGGATGCACCATGTCATTGGCCTTGCCAATGAGATGGGCAAGTTCAGAAGTCAGCCGCGAGACATTGGATTCAACGCGGAGCGAAAAACTGCCAAGCTGTGCCGCTGCCTGGGTTCGCTTGAAGTTGCGTTCCGATGCGCGCAATCTTTCCAGGGCAACCATATGGGCATCGACGTTCCGGCAAAGCCCCACGGCCTTGATAGGCCGTCCCGTCGAGGGATCCCGCAGCACGCCGGCCAGGGATTCAATCCAGACATATTTTCCGGCGGCCGTTCTCACACGATACCGGGTCTGGAAAACGGTCGTGCCGAAATCCGCCTTGCGAATGGCTTCGTCGAGTGTCTTGTCGGCATCCTCTGGATGTATCAACTCGTTGAACGAGTAGAAGTTGAGATGGATGTCGTCTTCAACCGAGCCGAAGAGTTCCATCATTTCGGGGGAATTGAAGGTTTCGCCCGTGATGAAATCATGATCCCACAGCGCGTAGCCTCCGGACCTCAGTGCAAGGTTCAGTCGGCGTTCGGACTGGTTGAGTGCCTCAAGCTGGCCTGTGCTGGCCTGTCGTGCCACGAGCACCAGATATTCCCTGCCACCTTCAAGAATGCGCTGGAGTGCAAAGACTGTCTTGATGGCGCTGCCGAGTGGCGGCGCGTAAGTGACTTCGACGTCGCGATCATTGGACGTCGCCTTGCCTGCAACCTGCCGTCCGGAAATGGTGCCGGTGCCGGGTTTGACGAGGAAGTGGCCTGCGACTTCGTCCCGCTGCGCTCCCCAATGCAGCAAGCAGGCTTCGGTAACATCAATGATTTCGGCTTCCGGCATGGTCAGAAGCAGGGCTTCGGCATTGGCCAGGCCAAGAATGCTAAAGAGGCTTTGAATCATCAGGAATTGCGGTCGCTGCCCAAGGAAGGACCGCTATTCTATGTGGAAAATAGTGAAGCAAACCTTGCTGCATTGGCCCAAACTGCCGCAAACCGACGGCTTGGAGCTGCCCGAGGAGGCATTGATGGACGAAAAGTGGCAGAAGAGTTTTCCCGTTTCCTGGGACCAGTTTCACCGTGACGCCCGGGCCTTGGCCTGGCGGCTGTCATCGGCAGGTCCATTTCATGGGGTTGTTGCCATCACCCGTGGCGGTCTCGTGCCGGCGGCCATCGTAGCCCGGGAACTCGGAATTCGCGTCATCGAGACGGTTTCCGTCGCCTCCTATGATTATGACAAGCAAGGGGAGGTTTCTGTCCTGAAGCCGGTGGCCGTTGACTTTGTGACCAAGGAACAAGGGGCAGGAATCCTGATCGTGGACGATCTGGTGGATACTGGCGCCACCGCGAAGGTCGTGAGGGAAATGCTGCCCAAGGCGCATTTCGCCACTGTCTATGCCAAGCCGGCTGGGCGACCCCTTGTTGACACCTTCGTCACAGAAGTCAGCCAGGACACCTGGATATACCTGCCGTGGGACATGGACCTGCAATTTGCCACGCCCATCCGCGAGCGCGCTACGGTCTGACCTGCGGGCTTGCGAAGTCCCGCGCCCGCCCGGCGATGGCCGCGAGATAGGGTGCAAGCAAGGGGTTTTGCAGTGACAGCTCCGCCAGAAGCTGGCTGAGGACGGCCGAGGTGGCGCGCTTCTTGGTGGCTCCCGCCAGTTTTGCAACCAGCCCATCGTGCTCTTCGACGAGGGTGCGGAACTCCGCGGATGCGGCCACCGACTCGTCACCGACAACAATCGTGACTGGCTGCGGTTGCGATCTGCCCTTCATGCTCACGCGCCCGGCAGGCAAGAGTGCAAGGCTGCGCGTTGCGGCATCGAGATGTCCTGAAACCAGAATGTCATGCTGGACATGTTTGCAGGCGCTTTCCGTGCGCGCAGCAGTGTTCACCGTCTCGCCAATGACGGAATAGTCAAAGCGGTCGGAAGATCCCATGTTGCCGACGCAGGCTTCGCCGCTCGCAATGCCAACCCGGACGCTGAGTGGCCACAGTCCCCGTGGTTCCAAAGCAGCACGCAATTCCGAGCCCTCGTTGTAGGAGTTCACGGCAGCACGGATGAGGAGTGCGGAGCGGCAAGCACGGTATTGATGATCGGGGCAAAGAACCGGCGCGTTCCAGAAAGCCATGACGGCGTCACCGATGAATTTGTCGATTGTGCCGTTCTCGGCAAGGATCGCCCTGGAACAATGGTCCCAAAGTCCATTCACGACAGTGACCAGTTCATCCGGTTTCAGCTTCTCGGAAAGGGGCGTGAAGTTGGCGATATCGAGAAACAGAACAGTCACGTCACGGATTTCGCCGCCGAGTTTCAGCGTTTCCGGACTCCGTTCAAGTTCAGCCAAAACCGATGGGGCAACATAGTGGCCGAACATGTGGCGCATCTGGCGGCCAAGCTTGTCAGTGACAAGCAGACGGTAAGCCGTGGAAGCGAGAAATGCTGCTATCACCATCAAGAGCGGAAACGTCGCATCAGCCAGAAGTCCAAGTTGCCGGAACGCGTAGGCCACAGCTGCAAGGAGGCCTGCCGCGGAGGCCGCGCCGACCAGGGTTGAAAGCGAGGGGCGCGCAAATGCCGCTGCTGCCACGGTCAGAAGTGAAAGCGCAGTTGCGGCCAAAATCTCAAGGCCGCGCAGCCATTGCGGCCGCGACAGGAACTGTCCGGACATGATTTGTTCAAGTGCCTGGGCATGTATGGAGACACCCGGCACAGTTTCGCCAAGTGGCGTCGTTCGGGAATCAAGCAGACCCACGGCGGAAGTTCCAACAAAGGCGATGTGGCCATCAATCAGGGGCCGCAGACGGTCCGGGTCGCTCGCCGCAATCACGTCGGCAGCCGAAACATAGAGATCGGGCGAGTTCTCTCTGTAATAAAGTGAAAAGGTACCATCTTCGTTCAGTGGTACTTCAAGATCACCGATGGCCAGACCTGTGATGGCGTTTTCCTGATCGTTGTCGGCGAGGACAAGATAGGTTTCAACACCCTGTGCGACACGCAGAGCCTCGACATCGAGAGAGGGAAGGAAGCGCTCGCCGTCTGTCCACAGCATAGGCATTTCCCGGGCGACGCCCTGCTGGCTCGCCAGGTCAATGTTGATGCTTCCGAGACCAGCGGCGGCCATCTGAAGTGCCGGTATGTTGGCCGTGACGCGTGACAAGAGAGGAGGGGCAGCACCCGCAGGCGCCCCGCTTTGGGCGAAGCCTGCCTTGGCAGGAAGTTCACGGGCCTCGGATATGTCGCCGCGGGCGAAGGCCAAGACCACGGG
>CAZUKI010000156.1:5599-6984 GCA_964620785.1 uncultured Aestuariivirga sp. | reverse complement strand
GGCCATGTCGGCTTCGACCGCATGCTGGGCTACGGCCTCAAATATGCCTCGGGCTTCCGTGACACGCATCTCGGCCACATCGGCCGCGACAAGGGCTGAGGCACCGAAGCGGCCTCAGTTCCAGTCGAGGACCACCTTGCCGCTGGCGCCCTGCTTCATCAGGGCAAAGCCCTGGGCATAGTCAGCCGCCTTGAAGCGGTGGGTGATGACCTTGCGCACATCGAGGCCCGATTGCAGCATGGCGATCATCTTGTACCAGGTCTCGAACATTTCGCGCCCGTAGATGCCCTTGATGGTCAGCGACTTGAAGATGACGCGGTTCCAGTCAACCGGCGTCGGGCGGGCCGGAATGCCGAGAAGGGCGATCTTGCCACCCATGATCATGTGATCGACCATCTGGTGGAAGGCATTGGGGGCGCCGGACATCTCAAGGCCGATGTCGAAGCCTTCCTTCATGCCGAGGCGCGCCATGACCTCGCCCAGGTCCTCGCGGCTGACATTCACCGTCACGGCGTCATTGACCTGGTTGCACAGTTCAAGGCGGTAATCATTGACGTCAGTGATGACGATGTGGCGTGCCCCGACATGGCGGCAGACCGAAGCCGCCATGATGCCGATTGGCCCCGCCCCGGTGATCAGGACATCCTCGCCGATCAAGTCAAATGAGAGCGCGGTGTGGACGGCATTGCCGAGCGGATCGAGGATGGCGCCGATCTCGTCGTCGATCTCGGGCGGCAGGTGGATGGCGTTGAAGGCGGGGAGCTTGAGATATTCCGCGAAGGCGCCCGGCACGTTGACGCCGACGCCGCGGGTCTCGGGGTCGAGATGGAAGTGGCCAGCCCGCGCCATGCGGCTCTTCATGCCGATGAGGTGGCCCTCGCCGGAGACCCGGTCTCCAACTTTCACGGTGCGAACATGCGAGCCCACCTCGACGACCGTTCCGGCAAATTCATGGCCCACCACCATGGGCACGGGGATGGTTTTCCGTGCCCACTCGTCCCACTTCCAGATGTGCAGGTCGGTGCCGCAGATGCCGGTCTTGGCGACCTTGATGAGGATGTCGTCGGGCCCGATCTGCGGCGCCGGTTCGTCGCGCAGCACCAGGCCTTCTTCGGGTTTTGCCTTGACCAGCGCCTTCATGGGATCACCTTCAATGCCTTGCCCACGCGGGTGAAGGCCTGGACGGCGGCATCGACGTCCTGCGAGGCATGGGCCGCCGACATCTGGGTGCGGATGCGGGCCTTGCCCTGTGGCACCACGGGATAGAAGAAACCTGTCACGTAAACACCTTCATCATAGAGGGCACGGGCCGTGTCCTGGGCAAGCTTTGCTTCGCCCAGCATCACCGGGATGATGGGATGCTCGCCGGGCAGCAGTGAAAAGCC
>CAZUKI010000156.1:0-5499 GCA_964620785.1 uncultured Aestuariivirga sp. | reverse complement strand
TGCGAAGTAGCCATCCATGGAAAAGACGCCGTCAGTGACGATGATGATGCGCCGCGCCTTGCCGTCGCGGGCCGCCTTGAGCTGGGTTTCGAGGTCGTTCATGTCGCCATTGGCGAAGCGCAGGCGTCTCGCCTTCGAGAGCCTGATGCCGTCGATGATCGAGGCATGGTTCAGACTGTCGGAGATGATGGCGTCCTCGGCGCCGAACAGCGGCTCGAAGACGGCGCCATTGGCATCGAAGCAGGCGGCAAAGAGGATGGCATCCTCCATTTGCAGATAGCTGGCGATGCGCTGTTCCAGGGCGCGGTGCAGGTCGGTGGTGCCGCAGATGAAGCGCACGCTGGCCATGCCGAAGCCGTGGCTGTCCATGGCCTCCTTGGCGGCGGCGATGATCTGCGGGTTGTCGGCAAGGCCCAGGTAGTTGTTGGCGCAGAAGTTCAGGACCTCGCGGCCTCCGGCGACCGTGATGTGGGCGGACTGCGCGGAGTTGATTTCGCGCTCAACCTTCCAGAGGGATTGCGCCTTGATGGCATCGAGTTCGGCGGCGAGCATGGCGGCGTGGGTCATGGCGGGCATCTTAACGGCATCCGGCGCGTTGCACATAGCCCCTGCCGGGCATGGTGGCGTTGAGAAAATTGTGCCACGCTTGTGACTTTGCCGGAGGGCCCATGAGCGAGAAACTGAACCCGGAAGGGGTGGTGAAACCAGCGTCCAACTATGTCCAGGCGGTGATCCATAGTGGCAACGCCCGGCGGCTGCTGATCTCGGGGCAGGTCGGTGTCACGGCAGATGGCAAGGTGCTCGATGGCATGGAAGCACAACTGCGGCAAAGTTGGGCCAATCTCCTTGCAGTGCTCAAGGCCGCGGGCTTCGAGAAGAAGCATCTGGTGAAGACGGTGATCTATGTGACGGAGCCGGGGCAGGTGGCACTCTCGCGGCGCATCCGCGACGAGGCACTGGAGGGCGTGCTGACGGCCTCGACCTACATCCAGTGCGCTGGTCTTGCTACCCCCGCCTTCCTTTGCGAGGTCGAGGGCGAGGCCGTGCAGGACTGAGAGTCGTGCTTCAGGTGGTGCCGGGCGTCCAGAAGGCTTTTGGCGAGGCGCGGTTCCAGGCGGCGAGAATGGCGGGCGGGGCGTTGTTGGCAAGGAGGCCGCCCGGCTCGAGCACCGGAAACTGGTCGGCAAGGGTGTAGATCTTGCCATCGCCCACGCGGCGCAGGATGTGGTGCGGCTTCATGTGGGTGGGGGAGGTCATGCCGGCGGCGGCCAGCATCTCGGCCAGGGACTTCACGGTCTCGCGGTGAAAATTGGCAACGCGCTCGGCCTTGTCGGCAACGACGATGGCCCGCTGCCGCAGTGGGTCCTGAGTGGTGACGCCGGTCGGGCATTTTCCGGTGTGGCAGGTCTGGGCCTGGATGCAGCCCACTGCGAACATGAAGCCGCGCGCGGCGTTGCACCAGTCAGCGCCAAGGGCATGGGCACGGGCCATGTCGAAGCCGGTGATGATCTTGCCGGCGCAGCCGAGCTTGATCCGGTCGCGCAAGCCGGTGCCCACCAGTGCCGCATGCACGAAGGAGAGGCCGTCACGCAGCGGCATGCCGAGGTTGTCGATGAATTCGGCGGGCGCGGCACCCGTTCCACCTTCCTTGCCGTCAACCACGATGAAGTCCGGCGTCAGGCCGGATTCGAGCATGGCCTTGACGGTGCCGAGGAATTCCGAGCGATGGCCGACGCAGAGCTTGAAACCGACAGGCTTGCCGCCGGAGAGTTCTTGCAGGCGGCCGACAAACTGCATGAGCCCGAGCGGCGAGGAAAAGGCCGAATGGCGGGCCGGCGAAATGCAGTCCTTGCCCATCTCGACGCCGCGGATCAGGGAGATTTCCTCGGTCACCTTGGCAGCGGGGAGAACGCCGCCGTGGCCGGGCTTTGCGCCCTGGCTCAGCTTGATCTCGATCATCTTCACCTGCGGGTCGGCGGCAGTTGCCGCGAACTTCTCGTCGGAGAAGCTGCCGTCGAGGTTGCGGCAGCCGAAATAGCCGGAGCCAACTTCCCAGATGAGGTCGCCGCCGCCTTCCTTGTGATAGGGACTGACTGAACCCTCGCCAGTGTTATGGGCAAAACCGCCGAGCTTCGCGCCACGGTTCAGTGATCGGATGGCATTGGCTGACAGGGCGCCGTAGCTCATGGCGGAAATATTCAGCACAGAGGCCGAATAGGGCTGCTTGCAGGTGGGCCCGCCGATCATGGTGCGGAACAGGTCCTTCGGCAGGTCCACCGGCGACATGGAATGGAGCATCCATTCATGGCCTTCCTGATAGACGTCACCCTGTGTGCCGAAGGGCTTCTTGTCGAGCTGGCGCTTGGCGCGCTGGTAGACGATGGCACGGCGCTCGCGCGGGAAGGGGCGGCCATCAGTGTCGGCCTCGAAGAAGTATTGGCGGATTTCCGGCCGGACCTTTTCGAGGAGGAAACGCAAATGCCCGAGGATGGGATAGTTGCGCAGGATGGCGTGCTTGGTCTGCACCAGATCATGGGTGCCGAGGACCGTCAGTCCGGCTGCTATCAGGAAAGGTTCCCAGAGGAAATTGAACCAGCCCGGCAACAGCGCCATGGCAACGGCAAAGACGAGAGCTGCCACGGCGGCCAGCGTCAGCGGCAGAATGCGGGCTTCAAACAGGTGTCCCATGACATCTCCCCCAATGCATGGCCATGCACCTCAGCCTTGCGCCAAAACGATGTGATGACAAGGGGCTGACAGGAAAGACTGCGATGGGCCGGAGACAGGGCCGGCTTCTTCAGCCGCCTGGCACGCGGGGCAGGAGATAGATTTCAGCGTCCCCGGGCAATGGCGTGTCCCACTGGTCGCGATAGATCTTGCCGCCGATCGAAACGGCAACCCCGCGCTTGATGTGCATTTCCATGCCGGGATAGCGCTCGACGAGGACGCGGAACAACTCGCGGATGCTTGCCGCCTCCACGGAAACGGAAGAAGCCCCACCAACCAGTGGACGCAGCGCGCCCCAGAGATGGACTTCGATGCTCATGGGGCGGTGCCTGCACCTTGCAGCAGCAGGCTGTCGATGGTTGCTCCCGGAATGGCCCGTCCCAGTGCTGTAAAA
Source organism: uncultured Aestuariivirga sp. (assembly GCA_964620785.1). Classification (GTDB taxonomy): domain Bacteria; phylum Pseudomonadota; class Alphaproteobacteria; order Rhizobiales; family Aestuariivirgaceae; genus Aestuariivirga. Next base: position 2,378 of record CAZUKI010000156.1, on the reverse strand, counting down.
TCACCGGCCTGGAACATGGCTTCGGCGGCATCGACGATGACCTTGTGGGTGGCGCGTGCCAGTGCCGAGCCCAGGGAGATGCGGGCAACGCCAAGTTTTGCGAAATCGGCGCGTGACAGTCTGGTGAACTGTCCCGAGGCCAAAGCGTTGACCGGCTTCCGGGTCGCCGCGCAGGTTTCACGCAGCGCATCGATCGATGGTGGCAGCGGCAGGTAAAGACAATCAGCACCGGCCTCATCAAAGGCGCGCAGGCGGCGAAGCCCTTCCGCCATGTCATATTGACCGTGCAAGACGCCGTCGGCCCTCGCAACCAGGACAAAGTCACGGGACAGGCTTCTCGCTGCTGCTGCGGCAGCGCGGATCCTCTCCACGGCGAGATCAAATCCGTAAGGCAGGTCCTGAGGTAGTGCTGTGTCTTCGATCGAAATGCCGGCAAGGCCCACTTCGGCGGCAAGGCGCACGGTCTCCGCACAGGTTTCAGGGGCCTCCCCGAAACCGTTCTCGAAATCGCCGGAGACAGGAAGCGGAGTTGCCGCAACCAATGCCGCAGCGTGGGCGAGCGCTTCGTCACGGCTGATGCTGCCCGTGTCGGGCTTTCCAAGCGTAAAGGCGTGAGCGGCAGAAGATGTCGCGAGCGCCTCTGCACCCAGGCCTGCGAGCAGGCGCGCCGAGCCTACATCCCAGGCATTGGCAAGAATGAACGGCTGCCCCGGCCTGTGCAGCGCGCGAAACGCCGGGCCGGGGTCATGCCGTGTCATTCTACTTCTTCTTGCCCTTGATCGCCTTCAGCACACGCGGCGGCGACATGGGCACATGGTTCATGCGTACACCGGCCGCGTTGGTGATGGCGTTGCCGATGGCCGCAAGCGGCGGCACAATCGAGGTTTCGCCAACGCCGCGAACACCATAGGGGTGATGCGGATTGGGGATTTCCAGGATCTGCGTGTCGATGAAGGGCAGGTCGGAGCAGACGGGAATGCGGTAGTCGAGGAAGCCCGCGTTCTGCAACCGGCCATCCTTGCCATAGACATATTCCTCGTTCAGCGCCCAGCCGATGCCCTGGGCCGCACCACCCTGGTACTGGCCCTCGACATAAGACGGATGCATGGCCTTGCCGGCATCCTGGATCACCGTATAGCGCAGGATGCGGGTGCGGCCCGTTTCCGGATCGACCTCGGCATCGCAGATGTGCGTTGCGAAGGAAACGCCAGCGCCATCAGCCACAATTTCCGAATGGCCCGCGATGGGGCCACCGGTGTTGGCAGCACCCGCCGCAAGGTCCTTGAGGGAGAGCGGCTGCAGGTTGCGGCCTTCACCCCTGGCACGGGCCTCGCCATCGGCCCATTCCACTTCATCGACCGGGATTTCCCAGGTCTTGGCAGCACGGTGGCGCAGAACCTCGATGCTCTTGCGCGTGGCATCGACGGCCGCCATGGACGACGAGAAGGTGCCGCGCGAGCCGTCGGTCATGTCGTTGTGGCCGAGCGATGAGGTATCCGCCACCACGCAGCGCACCTTGTCATAGGGAACGCCAAGTTCCTCGGCCACGGCAAGGGCGAGGGAGGCGCGCGAGCCGCCGACGTCGATGGTTCCGACCGCGACGGTGACATTGCCATCGGGCGTCACGTTGACGTCAACGCAGGTCTGGCCGCCGAAGTTGAACCAGAAGCCGCAGGCCATGCCACGGCCCGCACCCTTCTTGAGCGGGGCCTTCATGTGGGCATGGTTCTTGGCGGCTTCCAGCGTCGGGCCGATGCCGATCGGACCATAGACCGGGCCATAGGAGGACTTGGTGCCTTCCTTGGCGGCGTTCTTGATGCGGAAGTCTACCGGGTCCATGCCGAGGGCCTTGGCCGTTTCATCAACGGTGCTTTCAACGGCGAAGGCGGCAATCGGTGCCGATGGTGCGCGATAGGCGGCGCATTTCGGGCGGTTGACGATGGCATCCTTGGAAACCGTCTTCACGTTCTTCAGGTCGTAGCAGGCGAAGGCCGTCATGGCGCCGAATTCCGCCCAGTTGGCCGGGAATGCGCCTCCCTGATAACGCAACTCAGCGAAGGCGGCGGTGATGGTGCCGTCCTTCTTGGCGCCGATCTTCACGTCGATCGAGGACGACGACGTGGGGCCCGTGGCACGGAACACTTCGTCACGGGTCATGGTGAGCTTCACCGGGCGGTTGGCCTTGCGCGACAGGGCCAGTGCCACCGGCTCGGCCCAGACATGGGTCTTGCCGCCGAAGCCGCCACCGATTTCCGAAGCAGTGACGCGCAGCTTGTTGGCGTCCATGCCGAGAAGGGCAGCGCAGGTGTTGCGATAGACGAAGTGGCCCTGGGTGCAGACCCAGAGTTCGGCGCTGCCGTCCGGAGAGACATTGGCCA
>CAZUKI010000155.1:1751-6988 GCA_964620785.1 uncultured Aestuariivirga sp. | reverse complement strand
CGCTACTTCGTCGGCCCTGAACAACTCCGGAGAGCCCCGGGGAATTGAGGAGGCTCCTCCGGGTGGGCCGCGTCCCGCACGTGGAGAATGGCTTGCATATCCTGAAACCGCATCCGCTGTGCGCGAGCCCTTTGCTCCGACATGTGGTTGACACCGAAGAACTTGTTGTCGCCGAAAAGTGCGCAATCCATCGCAGGGGCTTCCATTGTCTCGGGGTAGCGGTCGACACTTGTCTTGAGCACAGCTCAGGATACTTGACGCCGGGCACTCGGGGATTACCATCGTGGCAGTAGAGCGCCTACAAAGTTCATCAAACTTTGCATTTTCTTAGAACATAAAGTAGATCCGTATGTCGATGGGATAGCCTTCCGAATGATAGGAATGATATGAGTTTCTTACCTATATCTATTACGTTCTTCATCATGCCTCTTCCGGGTCGCCAATAACCGTCTCCGAGCTCAAGTTCCATAGTCAGACAATTTCTCTCGCAAAACAGCCTCAAACCGACTCTTGACACTATAGGATCATATACGGTAGGATATGGTGGATATCCCGCAGAGCCCGCTCTCTTGTTGCCAAGTATGTATCGATAGTAAAAAATGTGCACCCAATGTGGGCTGAACTTTGTAATGAATCCATGCACGGACTCAGGATCTGGAATTCTCAATATGATCACACCATTTGGGCGGAGCCAATGAACAAAGGATTGCAGCACTCCCTCCGCACCACGGATGTGTTCAAGCACATATGCGTTGTAGATGACGTCAAACTGTGAATATTGAATATCCACTGCTCGAAGGTCACCGACAATAATTTCATCAAGATCGTTTAATTGATCCTTGCGTATCGCCAAGGCTTCGGCATCCATATCGACACCAGTAAGATGATAATCAACTCCTTCCAGCCTAAGTGGCCACTGCCTACCACATCCGGCTTCCAGAACCCGTACGACGCCGTCTTGAGTTCTTTGTCGCGCAATTATTGATTCAATCAGCTCAACTTCCATGGCCCTACTTGGTGACAGTTTGAGATCATTTCTTTTCAACATTTCTAGACCTACTACTAGTTGGGTGGAAATGGAACTGTAAGCCCGCCTTGGACTTGGCACGGCATTATGAGGCGTCACCCCTCCGGGGATCAGCCCACCGCGACAGCAACTGCCTGCTGGCCTTCAACATAAAGAGGGTGTTTGTCACGAGATAGCGTCGCCAAAGCCTGCGGGGTTCTTTCGCAAGACGGTGAAGCCACTCCAATCCGGCACCGCGCATCCACTCGGGCGCGCGTGAGATCTTGCCGGCGTGGAAGTCAAAGGCAGCTCCCACGCCAATCATTACAGCGGCAATCCGTCCTTTCTGGCTGGCCATCCAGAGTTCTTGCTTAGGGCAGCCCAAGCCGACCCAAACAATGCCTGCACCCGATGCATTGATCATCCGCACCACTGCCTCTTCCTCCTGCGTGCTGAGGGGACGAAACGGCGGCGCATGTCTCCCACTTATCTTGAGCTTCGGGAACGATGTATTCAGCCTGCACTGAAGGAGCGCAAGCGTCTCGTCTGACGCCCCATACAAGAAGACGCTAATGCCCTTTAACGCGGCCAATTCGCACATTTGCCACATTAGATCGGGGCCGTTGATTCGCCGCTGCCCACGGTGACCCAAGCGGCGCAGCATCCACGCCACCGGCGCGCCATCCGGGGTCGCCATGTCAGCGCCCCCAATCACCTTTGCAAACGCAAGGTCGTGCGCTGCCGTCACCACCGAATGTGCATTGCAAAGGCAGACGTAGCGGCTCTCGTGCTCACACGCCCAGTTGCCGATTCTGGCAAGCGCCTCTCCCCATGTCAGTACGTCTATGGGCACCCCAACAACGTGCGCTGTCCTGCGGTCCTCGGGGCCAGCATGCGCTGACGCAATTGGTGCGGGCATGTCCAACAAGCCCCTACACTTCATCGACATCTAGGCTGCCACAGGCCATTGAATGCTGCCTTTCGAGCACGCCCACGACGCGCTCAATGAAGGATTCAAACGACAAGTCGCCACGGATGCGTTCCTCTCCAGCCGCTCCCATCTTGCGTGCGCGTACCGGATCGGCCAGCACGGCGGCCAAGCGTTCGGCCAATTCCGCAGCCGTCTCACCTTGCAGGCGGTAGCCAGTGACGCCATCGATTACTAAGTCATCGGCGCTACCGTCAGCGTATCCCGCGATCACCGGCAACCGATGCGCCATTGCCTCATTGATGGCCAGCCCGCCGGTGCCCGGCAGCACGAAGACGTTAGCCGCGTCGAAGTACACGCCGACGCCGTCGACAACTTGACCTGTAGAAATCCAATCGCTGCGGCCGGCAAAGACAGACTTCAGCGTAGCCAGGTGCGGTCCATCGCCGACCACCACGAACATGATGTCGTCGTGGGCCAATCTGACGAGGGCATCGAAAACCAACTCCAATCGCTTCTCGACCAGCACGGCGCCGACGTAAAGAACGATCTTCTTGCCAACAAGAAGGGGATGCTGAAGGCCAAGGGTTCGTCTTGCCGCGGCGGCGGCGCCTGCCACGATGGCCCGTTCGTCAATTGTGTTATGCATGATAAGAGTCTGTGCCAGCTTGGCTCCATGTTGCACCGCGTAGCGCTGGGCATTGGAGTGATAGCACAGGTGGAAGTCGAACTGTGGAATGAACAGAGCCAGCGCCAGCCGCTTCATTGCGCTGCCAGGGCTGAATTCGTATCCACATTGCCATGCCACACATCGGATGCCTTTTCGACGAGCCCAACGCAGCATTCGCCATTCAGAGACGGTACCCGAGTGGCACATGCTGACGACAACCGCGGGCTCAAGCGCTTCGAGCTTGGCGATCAGCCCGTGTTGATAGCGAAGCTGAAAGCCACCGACACGGCGCTCGGTCAACGCGAAGTGATCGTGCAGCGGCACCACCTTCCCGGCCTCGGCCACCCGACCCACCGCGCCAGCTTTGTCCTGCGCCGACAACACGCAGAAGCGAATGTTCTTCAGCGCAAGGCGTCGGTCAATTTCTTGCAGCGTCGCCCGGTGATAGTGCATGACCCTATCGAAGACGAACACAACTGCGCCGGTGTCACTCCTGTGTTCGCCGGTTACTCGCGCAGTTGGCCTGCGCGTCGCTTGACCCTTGCCGGAATCGAGCGACCCGGCATCGATGCCGTTTGCTCGCGCATTGCGTTCGTACAGTCCTGATTCCGCATTCATGGGATGGTCGGTCGAGTGCGATGGTTGAACAGCACCGCAGTGGGGAGGGCCGGCAAACCTGGATCGAAAGACATGGCTAACCATCGGCTGGACGAACGTCTGCTGCATACGTGGTGGCGAGCACTTGAGTGACCCGAGGCCACTCAAACTCGTGCACCCTGGCCTGAATGCCGGTTCGCGAGAACCGACTGCGACGCGAGCAGAAACGTCGCAAGGCTGCGGCCAACGCGGCCGGACTTCCAGGCTCGAAGATCTCACCCACTTCGGCGCTGACATAGTGTCGAAACGACCCGACGTCGGCCGCGATCACCGGCAACCCGTAACGGAAGGCCTGGAACAGCACGCCGCTCTGATCGATGTGCCGGTAGGGCAGGATCAATACATCGGCGAGCAGAAAGAGGGCGGGCACCTCCGCCTCCGGGATGAAGCCCTTCGTCCAAGTGATCGCGCTGCGGCGCGGATGCTCGGCAATTCTTGCATCGAGGTCGCGGGCGAGTTCGGCATCGACACATGGACCCGCAATGACAAGTCGGAATTCGGGCACCTCAGCCGCCAACGCCTCGAGCAAGATGTCGAGCCCCTTGTAGCGCAGCGCGGCGCCAAAGAACAGGATTTGCAGTGGCCCTGTCGCGGGCACGTCTGGCAGGTCGACCGCAGAGCCATCGAACGGCTCGATTCCGTGCTCCATCACAAAGATCCTTTCCGACGCGAGCTTGAACTCGTCGATCAGTTGCTGCTGCATCAACCGCGTATGCACCACCAACGCATGCGGCAGCCGGTAAGCAAGGCCGTGCAAGTGACGGCTGGCCCAGGTATGCCGGTCATGCGGCAGGATGTTGTGAACCGTCAGCACGTAGCGCCCGGCGAAAGCTCTGAACCACAGCCCCTGCAAGAGTCCGCACCACACCAGCGGCAGCAGCAGCCCGATGACGTGCACCACAATCGCCCGACGACGCCGCAACGTCAACCACAGCAGGCGCGCGTGGTAGGCGAGCAGATTGCACGCCTTGCGCCAACCCGGGCGCGAAGGCTCCTGGCTGCCGCGAAGGTTCGGCGCTTCGATCTGCGGCGACAGCGAGGCAACATCGGTACGGTCCGAGCACACCAGCGTAACCGCTGCCCCATTGGCAGCCAAGCCGTTCGCGAAGCCTCGCTCGTAGTTGGGCTGGAAGCCGTGCGACACCACCACAACCGCCACCTCGCGAAGCGGCGCACCGCTCGCAATGCGCGCGTCTGCAACGTCGCGGCCGGGTCCCGTCGCGTCTAGTATGGAGTGCAACCCTGCAACTCTCCACGAAACACTCGCGCCATCAACTGCCAATTCTCTCCGCGCGCAAATCGCTGATGCGAATCCAAGTGTCTCGGTATGAAGCCCAGTCTGGCGTATTTCCACCAAAGAACACAGCGAAAGAACATCCTCGCAGGCGCACGTCATCGACGATCCTAGCCTTGAATCCACTCAACTCCACCACCGTCTGCCCGTCAATGCGGAGACTGACTAGTCCATCGTCTCGTTCAAGTGAATTGAGAACACATGTCAAGTCAACAGTGTATGTCTGCCCAGGTACAAATGCAGAAGCTATCGTCTTCGCCCCTCCGCGTCCCCATGGACCCGCCTTCATATCCCACACATATAGATTGACACCACCCTCATCAGCATCACCCGCAAGAAAAAGCGGCCTCGCGTTGAACCCTCTTGTCCCGTCGGGGATGTTAGTCGGACTGAAGATGGGTAGCCGACCATCCGGACCTGTGCCGTATAGGCCAGGCAACTTACCACCAAGCGCACGATGAATACCAGTACCACGTCTGAATGGAAAGTCAGGAGCGAACTGAACCCGGTACGTCAGTCTAGCCGCTGTCGCGCCATCGATACCAACGTCCGTGAATCCGATCACTCCGCCACCGGGCTGTCCCCCGACCATCCCTCGCTGGATGCTCACGCGGCCGGTCGAAGAATCGTAGCTCTCGCCCGTCTTCCCGGCGAACCAACTTTCCGCCGCCTGCGCTGAGAT
>CAZUKI010000155.1:0-1651 GCA_964620785.1 uncultured Aestuariivirga sp. | reverse complement strand
GCAGAACATCATGCGATCGCTACCTAAATGGCCCCTGCCGCCGCGCGAAGGAATTGCCGAACATTTCTGACCACAGTCAGAGCCACATCACATGCGATGCGCACATCAACTTTACCGCGTTCGTTTTCAAGGGGCTACTTCAGCTACCATCAATATCGCTTCAATGAAGTTACAAACCCCCGCGGTAAAGAACACTCTTGACAACCTGTTTGGCTTGCTCGTTCAGGATATCAAATACCCCTCGTATTCCCGTGAACCGGTTAAACGGTACCGTCAATAGCTCAGGCCACCTTCGCATACAGATGTCGCGCGTCAGCCGTTCGTTCCAACGGTATTGATGCGGAAGGCGCATCATGTCAGTGAATACTTTTCGGTCGTTAAATGGCGTGAATTCGAAAATCGACCTCACGTTTCCGAATGTTGACAATGCTCCCCAGCAGGCCAGCCGTTGTTCGATGAAGAGAAGGTCAAGTTTGAGAAAAGTTCCCCCGTTTGGCAAGTCAGACAACCAGCGATCAGCCGCCTCTCGCAGGAGAGGGTCGTCTGGGAGCACCAGCCTCTTCAAGACGCTGCCTGCAGTAAGCTGCTGATCATCTCGGTCGCCCTTCTTCCAGAATCGCCCTCGCCCCACCTCGCCTGCAATTCCCTGCACAAGCACGCGGTGCGGATCCACGCCTTCGAGCGTTGGGTGAACCTCCATGATTGCGCCACCAATCGAATGACCGGTTCGATATAGCCATTCACGGACTTGCTTGTCGGAAGCATTGACAACCGGCATCAGCCGATGCCTGAGCATTGCGGTCCGCGCTAGCAAGGCAGCAATATGGGAGTCCCGTGTCTTGCCTCCATGTGCGAAGGTAATGAAGTCAGCGTCAGGCGCAACTTCACGCGCCGAAGCCAGTATCATTCTGGAGTCACGCCCCGCCGTCAGCGTAAAAGTGAGGCGATTGCTGTAGGCGGCTCGTTGAAGAGTCGCAGTCATATTGTTGGCAATACGATCCACCGCCGCGTCAACATCTTCAACAATCGAAAGGTCAGTATTCGGCCGCGGCCAGTGCCGTTCAATTGTCCACTTACTCAGGCTCAGACGATGGTTTGGTAGGACTCGACGGACGCCCTTTCTTGCGGTCATTCCGAAAGGAAGCCAGGATGTGGCTTCCGGAAAACCGACCGCGCGAATAGCGTTGTGATCCCATGCGACTGCCCCTTCGATCAATGTCGGAGTAGACGCTACGACCTCTTCGACCTCGCTGTAGACTGCGGGTAGGCAACCATACGGATCGAGATAAACTTGCCCTTCATCGCCGTTGAATAGCACTAGCAAGAACGTACCAGCCGTCGCCTGATAGAAATCATCCACGGCTTCCGCGTGCCGCAGAACTGGGCGTTGCCAGTCCGCAATTGGATGGCCGAGACACCATCCTATTTCCGTACCATCTTCAGTTCGCATCGACTGAACAGGTAAGTCGTTGACGGCCAAATTCCATCCCCTGAAGGCGGAGACTTTCCACCCCTTTGGCAACTTGGAGAGATCCCTTGCAATGACAAATTGCCCCCTGTATCCGGCCAAATCGGGTTCAAGTAGGGCGAAATTCAATGGTGGATCAGAGAAGTATGTCGAACTATTCAATTGCGTCCTCAAAGTCTGCAT
>CAZUKI010000154.1:5883-6994 GCA_964620785.1 uncultured Aestuariivirga sp. | reverse complement strand
TGAGGGTCGCGGCTAGCGCTTCAGTGACTTGAGGGTCAGCACTGGCTCGAGGTTGCTGATGTTGCTCAGGACCTCGTAGAGGAAGTTCTGCAACTGGGGCACCAGTTCCTCCGGAAGTCCCTGCACGTCGCCTTGCACGAAATTGCGGAACGAGAAACGCTTGTTGCCAACGGCAAGCGCCAGCGGCGCCGGCATGAAGGGAATGGAGAGGGCAGCATCATCCTCCGGCCAGGTCGAGCGCACGAATTGATTTCGAACCGGCACGAATAGATCAATGCCGGCCAAAGCCTGGAGTGCCTTGGCGCTGCGCAGCGACGTGAAGCTGTTGTCGACCACGAAGAATAGGAAGACGCGGAAGCCAAGCTTGCGGCATTCGGCGAAGAAGGCAAGGTCGCGTTCGGCGCCAAAGAACGGCTCAACATGGCGCGACGGAAGATCGACGATGTAGTCGCGGCCGGGCGAGGCGAGGATCGTGTCAAAGAGCTTCATCTGCCCCTTGATCGCCGCAAAGTCGGCAAGCACCGTTCGCCCCGGGAAGAAGGCGCGAAGCGGTCCTTCCGGCGCATCGGTGTCGATCAGGAATGGATCGCGCCCATCGAGCAGCAGATAGTCTGCAAGAAGCCGCGCCAGCAGCGTCTTGCCATTGCGGTTGTGGTCAGACCCGACAATATAGATCGTGGGCGAGTGGGCCATTGGCGAATGGCCTCCGGGCTTACTGGGTGCGGCCGCCTGTGAGAACGTCGTTCAGCACTTTCACATGCGCGAACTCGGCGTCGATCTCCGAGCACCACTTGCGCACATAGCCGCGCAGCACGAAGGAGAACTTGCCTTGACTGCCGTCGGCGGCGCGGTTCTCGATGAAATCCTTGAAGGTGACACCGGCAACATCAACCTGCTCATAGGCCATTTCATTGAGCTTCGGGACGTTGATTTCCTGGGTCTTGGCAATCTGCGAGAAATACTTGCGGTAGGTGTTCTCGTCCCACTCGAAGAAATTGGTTTCGTTGATGGCATTGCGCGTCAGGACATATTCGACGCCCTGCAGATAGTGCGAAAGTTCGCCGATTTCGTCGAGCGAGGCGATGGAAGGGCCAACCACATGGAAGAGGCC
>CAZUKI010000154.1:2965-5783 GCA_964620785.1 uncultured Aestuariivirga sp. | reverse complement strand
AACGGCCTACTAGGTTCCAAATATGAAGGCAAGAACAACGGCAGGAATTACAAAATCATGTGGTTTTTATACCTTGGGATCGTTCTGTTTGCCGCCCCGCACCTGTTTTCCGTGCTGGCTCCTGCGGCACGCGACGGGCTGAAGAACAGCTGGGGCGAAAACCGCTACAAGGCCTTCTACGCGGTCCTGTCACTGGCCGGCGTCGTCCTGATGGCGCTGGGTTATTGGGCCGGACGCGAGGCCAGGGGAGCGGATGACTTTCTCTACCTGCCATCCGGCCTTTCCCGCCATTTCATCATGGCCATGATCTTTCTGGGCTTCGTCCTGATCTTCAGTGCCCAGAGCCGTTCGCACATCCGCCTCTGGCTGAAGCAGCCGTTTTCGCTCGGCATCATCCTGTGGTCGCTTGGCCACCTTCTTGCCAATGGCCGGGCGAGCGTCGTGCCGATCTTTGCCACCTTCTTCGTGATTGCCGTTTTCGACGCCGGCTTGAGTTTTGCCCGCGGCAAAGTGCCGGACTTTGAACCGCGCTGGTCCCACGATATCCGCGGCATTGCCGTCGCCATCGTGGTGGCAATGGTCTTCGTTCTTTGGTTCCACCCCTATGTTCTCGGGATACCCCTGGTTTCATGACTATCCTCGCCATTCTTGTCGTCATCTTCGCGGCCGTCCATGCCTTGCCTGCACTTCCTTCCGTCAAGGGCGGGTTGAAGGCACAGCTCGGCCGTGCCTATGGGCCGCTCTATGGCGTCCTTTCGCTTATCCTGCTCGTTGCCATCCTCTGGGCCTATCGCAATGCCCCGTCAGACCTTGTCTATGACGTGCCAAGCTGGGGCAGGCACGCGAATTTCGGGCTGACACTCCTGGGCTTCATCTGCCTCGGCATCTTCCTGTTTCGTGGTTCGTGGCGGGCAAGCCTGCGCTATCCCATGGCGATCGGCGTGCTGCTCTGGGCAACCGGCCATCTTCTTGCCAATGGCGATGTCCGCAGCATCGTGTTCTTTGGCGGTCTTGCACTCGCCGCACTGCTCCAGGTGTTTCTCATGATGCAGGGCGGCGCGACAGCACCTGCCGATGTCCGCAACGGCCACAACTTCCTGTCTGTCATGGCGGGCATTGCCCTCTATGGCCTGATGACGCAATTGCACTATGCCGTCACCGGAATGCCGCTTGTGGTGTTGCAATGACCACGGGAAGGGTCATCGGCCTGGCGCGACGCGCCGTGAGCCGTGCCCCCATGGAAGAATTGCAGAGCTGCCTGATGACCCCGGAGATCGGCGTCATGGGTGATTGCAAGGGCCAGCGTTTTCCGTCGCGGCAGGTGACGATCCTTGCGCGCGAAGACTGGGAAGCTGCACTCACTGACGTTGCGGCCCAGACCGGCATGGGGACAATTGACCTTCACTGGACGGCGCGGCGCGCCAACGTCTTCGTCGAGGGTGTGCGTCTTCCGCAAGGGGCGGGCTCGGTGATTGCGCTTGGCGGCGTGATCCTCGAAGTGACGGAGGAAACGACGCCCTGTGCCCAGATGGAACTTGCCCTGCGTGGGCTGCGAGAGGCGCTCTCGCCTGATTGGCGTGGCGGCGTCATGTGCAAGGTCTTGAGTGGCGGCACGGTGGAGATCGGTGACCGCGCATCTGTCATGCAACATAAGGTTAACCGGAGGGCCTTCTTGCCGGGATAGGGTTAAGGCCTTAAACGGCACCCCATGTCCCAGCATCAGATCCAGAAGCGCCGCACCGCCCCGGATATCCGGGCGCGCAAGGGCGTCGAGCCCATCGTGGCGCTCACCTCATATCATGCCCACACGGCGGCAATCGCCGACAAGTACGTGGATTTCCTGCTGGTGGGCGATAGCCTCGGCATGGTCATGCACGGCTTTGAATCAACATTGCCGGTGCCGCTCGACCTGATGATCATGCATGGCCGGGCCGTCATGCGCGGCGCCAGATCATCGCTGGTTGTCGTGGACATGCCCTTCGGCTCCTACGAGGAAAGCCCTGAGCAGGCGTTCCGTAACGCGGCGCGCGTCGTCAAGGAAACCGAATGTGGTGCCATCAAGCTCGAAGGCGGCAAGCGCATGGGTGAAACCATACGTTTCCTCACCGAACGCGGCATTCCGGTCATGGCCCATGTCGGCCTGACGCCGCAGTCCATCAATGTTCTCGGCAGCTTCAAGGCGCAAGGGCGCGAGCACGCCCAATGGGCGGCCATCGAGGAAGATGCCCGCATCGTCGATGAGGCTGGTGCCTTCGCAGTTGTGCTGGAAGCGGTGGCAGAGCCCTTGGCACAGAAAATCACCAAACAAGTGTCGATCCCGACGATCGGCATTGGTGCATCGGCGCAATGTGACGGCCAGATCCTGGTCATGGAGGACATGCTTGGCCTGTCGCCGCGCATCGCCAAGTTCGTCAAGGAATTCGGCAAGGTCGGCCAGGCCATCGAAGGGGCAATCTCGATGTATGCCGACGATGTGAAGAGCCGGCGCTTTCCTGATGCCGCCCATACCTACAGCATGAAGGACTAGGGCGAAGCCTCGCCGTCCGCCCTCGCTTTGCCGTGAATCAGTTTATGATCACGGCATGGTCCTCCGACTGAGCCGCCGCAGCTTCATTGCCGGAAGCGCCCTTGCCCTCGCGGGCAGGCCGGCTTTTGCGCAGGCCGTCCAGACGATCATCGCCGAACCCAAGACATCGCGCTTCTTCGGCGACGGCGCGCCGACCCAGCATTGGCACTTCCGCACCGCAGGCGATGTTCCCGTTGTGCGCGTGCGGCAAGGCGAGGAAACGAGCCTGCACTTCATCAACAATCTGGAAGA
>CAZUKI010000154.1:0-2865 GCA_964620785.1 uncultured Aestuariivirga sp. | reverse complement strand
CTTTCCGCCACCAAGCCAACGCGGCTGCGCCTGCTCAATGCCGGGAACGCCCGGACACTCAACGTGCAATTGCGCGGCATGGAAGCGCAGGTGATCGCCCGCGACGGCCAACCCATTCAGCCGCAGGCGCTGGCCGCCGCTGGCCTTGATCTTGCGCCAGGACAGCGCGCCGACATCGTGCCGGTGCAGGGTGGCGATGACATGTCGCTGATGCTGGACCTTGGCAAGGATTCGCTCGAGGCGGCTTTCTTCACCGCAGCGGGCGCGTTGCCCGAGGCAGGTTTAAGTCTTGTGCTGCCCGCTAATCGGCTGCCAGAGATTGATGCAACGGCGGAGCCTGCGCCGCGCAAGATTGCAATCGTGCTGGAAGGTGGCATCAAGGGCGGCCTGCGCGAGGCGAGGGTGGCGGGCGAAACGCTTGACCTGCGCGCCCTTCTGGAAAAGGGCCTGGCTTGGGCCATCAACGGCAAAGCAGGCTTGCAGCAGGAAACCTTGTTCGAGGCGGTTGAGGGCGAGGCCCTGATCCTGGCCTTCGACAACCGGACGGAGTTCGACGAGCCCATAGCCATTGACGGACATGCCTGGCGGGCACTGGCGCCCGGTTCAACCTTGAATGAAAGCAGCCCGTGGACAGATACCGCAGTGATCCCCGCAAGGTCCGGGGCGGAATTTCTGCTGGCCGGTGGAAAGGCCGGGTTGTGGACGATTTCCAGCCTGGTGGCGGAGCGCAGCGATGCTGGCTTGATCGGCAGTTTCAAGGTAAACCCCGGGCCTTGATTTGGCCTTGCTGCTGCTTTAGCGGAAGCCGCAATCGATGGGACATAAACCGTGACTGATGAATCGCTATTCCGCGAGGTGGAAGAAGAAATCCGCCAGGAAGAATACAAGAAGCTGTGGGACCGCTATGGCACGGCCTTTACTGCACTTGCAGTTTTGATCGTGTTGGGCGTCGGCGGCTTCGAGGCCTGGAAATACTGGCAGCGTCAGCAGTCCGAGCAAGCGTCGGTTGTCTATCTCGATGCCGCGCGCAAGGCCGGTGACAAGAAATATGATGACGCCCTTGCAGCACTCGCCGCCGTGAAGCAGCCAGGCTTCGGCCAGCTTGCAAAGCTCACCGAGGCTTCGGTGCTCGCCGAGAAGGGCGATGCCGCCAAGGCACTTGAAATCTACAAGGCCTTTGCCGCCGACCCCGGTTCCGACCGTGCCCTTGCCGATCTTGCCAACATCAGGGCGGGCTACCTGCAGGTTGATACCGCCACACCTGACCAGCTTCTTCCGACGCTTGGCCAATATGACAAGGACGACAATGTCTGGCGCCATGCCGCCCGTGAGATTTTCGGCCTTGCCGCCTATCGCATCAAGGATTTTGCCATGGCGGACCGCTATATGAACGCGCTGTTCGCTGATCCTGAAACTCCCGATGCCATGCGCCAGCGCGCCCAGGCGATGATCCAGCTGATCACGCCTGAACTGGAGGCGAAATGACCTCGCGCGCCAAGACATCGCTTGCGTTGGCACTGTTGCTCGCCGTGTCTGCAGTTTCAGTGTCCGGTTGCAGCAGCATCAAGAAGCTCACCGGACAGCGCAATGACACGGTGCTGCCGGGGCAGCGTGAAGACATTCTTCCGCCGGAGCAGACCCGAGCCCAGGACCCCAGCGTCCTGCAGAAGGACACGGCAACAGCGCCGGGTGGAAGCCCGGCCGGAGGCACGGACACCATTCCCTGCGATCCATCAGCGCAGGATTGTTCCTCAGGCGTTGATCAGGAAGCCGGCGGCTTCGAGGGGTGATGACCCCGACCGTCGTCATCCTTGGCAGGCCCAATGTTGGCAAGTCCACGCTCTTCAACAGGCTGGTGGGCCAGCGCATCGCTATCGTCGATGACCAGCCGGGCGTCACCCGCGACCGTCGCGAAGGCGACGCGAGGCTGGGCGAACTCGCCTTCCGGCTGATCGATACGGCGGGCCTCGATGATGCCAAGAAGGGCACGCTTGAAGCGCGCATGAGCGCCCAGTCGGAAGCTGCTGCCCGCTCTGCCGACGTGATCCTGTTCGTGATCGATGCCCGTGCCGGACTGACCGCCGCCGACCGCGAATTTGCCCAGCGCATCCGCAAGCTTGGCCGGCCTGTCATCGTCATCGGCAACAAGTCGGAATCGCGCGCCAGTATTCCGGGTTTGGGCGAAGCCCACGCCCTTGGCCTCGGTGAGCCGTTGGCGATTTCTGCCGAACATGGCGAAGGGCTGGATGACCTTTACGAGGCCCTGAAGCCGCATGTTGGTGCCGCGAAGGAGGAGACGGAAGACACAGACGCTGCTGACCGTCCATTGAAGCTTGCCATCATCGGCCAGCCCAATGCCGGCAAGTCCACGCTGGTCAATGCCATGCTCGGCGAGGAGCGGATGCTGACCGGCCCCGAGGCTGGCATCACGCGCGACTCCATTGTCTCGGACTGGACCTGGAAGGGGCGTGCCATCAAGCTCTGGGACACCGCTGGCATCCGTCGCAAGTCCCGCGTGCAGGAAAAGGTCGAGAAGCTCGCCGTGGCCGATGCCCTGCGCGCCATTCGCTTTGCCGAATGCGTTGTCGTGCTGCTGGATGCCACGACTGAAATCGAACGACAGGACCTGGCGCTCGCTGACCTCGTGGCACAGGAAGGCCGCGCCGTGGTGCTGGCCCTGTCCAAGTGGGACGCGGTCGAGGACAAGCAGCGCAAGATCAGGGACGTCGAAAGCAAGCTCGAGGACGTGCTGCCGGAAATCCGCGGCGTGCAGGTTGTCAAACTGTCCGCCAAACAGGGCAGGGGCATTGACGAATTGATGAAGGCCGTGCTGCTGGCCTATGGCCGCTGGAATTCCCGCATTCC
>CAZUKI010000153.1:0-7027 GCA_964620785.1 uncultured Aestuariivirga sp. | reverse complement strand
TCATTGATGCCGCTCACCAGCGTTTCACATGACTGCAGATAGGGCTCGTCGCGGAAGAGAAGAGCCGTCACGCAGGCACCTCTTCAAAAACCTTGGGCATCGCCGGCTTGTCGAGCAGCCAGTGCGGAACCGGCAGGTTCTTTGAGCGCAGGAACTCGGGATTGTAGAGCTTCGAGGCGTAGCGCGTGCCGAAATCGCAGAGCACGGTGACGATCGTGTGTCCCGGTCCCATCTGATTTGCCAGCCGGATAGCGCCCGCAACATTGACGCCAGTCGAACCGCCCATGCACAGGCCCTCATGTTCAAGAAGGTCGAAGGCCACGGGAATGGCTTCGCTGTCGGGAATCTGGAAGGCGTCATCGACAATGATGCCCTCGAGGTTCTTGGTGATGCGCCCCTGGCCAATGCCCTCGGTGATCGACGAGCCTTCCGATTTGAGTTCGCCCGTCTTGTAGTAGCTGTAGAGTGCGGCCCCCATCGGATCGGCAATGCCGATGCGGATGCTCTTGTTGCGCTCCTTGAGCGCAAGGCTGATGCCGCCCAGCGTGCCGCCGGAGCCGACCGAACAGATGAAGCCATCCACCTTGCCGTCTGTCTGTTTCCAAATTTCCGGCGCGGTCGTGGCGATGTGGGCATTGCGGTTTGCGACATTGTCGAACTGGTTGGCCCAGACACCGCCCAGGGCCTTGGCAAGGCGGGCCGAATATTTCACGTAGTTGTTGGGGTTCTTGTAGGGAACGGCGGGCACCTCCACGAGCTGCGCCCCGAGTTGCCGCAATGCGTCCTTTTTCTCCTGCGACTGGGTATCGGGAATGACGATCACCGATTTGAAGCCCAGCGCGTTCGCAACGACAGTGATGCCGATGCCGGTGTTTCCGGCGGTGCCCTCGACGATGGTGCCGCCCGGCTTCAACTCGCCACGGGCAATGGCATCTTTGATGATGAAAAGGGCGGCGCGGTCCTTCACGGACTGGCCGGGATTCATGAACTCCGCCTTGCCGAGAATGGTGCAGCCGGTCAGCTCCGAAGCCTTGCGCAACTTGATGAGCGGCGTGTTGCCGATGGCGGCAATGGTGTCCTGGCGAATGTCCATGAGGTCGTCCTGTTTTATGGGCAGCATTGCAGCATGACACCATGAGCGTCAAATGACGTGGTGACATTGCGGTGATCAAAAAAGCAGATGGGTCAGAAGAATGGCTCCCCGAGCTGGACTCGAACCAGCGACCATTCGATTAACAGTCGAATGCTCTACCAACTGAGCTATCGGGGAACGATGGGGCGCGTTTAGCAGAGGAGAAAAGCCTGCGAAAGGGCTTTCTGCCATTTACCTGTCAGGGTGATTTTTCAACAATCATCACTATATGTCGCAGCGATCACATGAAACGGAATCGGATGAAAACAGTCAATTTTCTGGGCAAGCGCGTGCCCGTCCCCGGCAACCTGCTCCTGCGGGTGATTCTGGGTGTGGCGCTGGTGCTTGGCGGGCTGCTAGGCTTCCTGCCTGTGCTGGGCTTCTGGATGCTGCCGCTCGGGCTGCTGGTGCTGTCGATCGATTTCCCGCCGGTCAGGCGCTTCCGGCGCTATGTCACGGTGCGGCTGGGGGACTGGTTCAAGGCCCGCTGGCCTGCCCTGGCGGCACGGCTTGGCATGACCGGGCGGCGCAGCAACAGGGCCTAGGGGCAAAATGGAGGCCTCGGAGGGAATCGAACCCCCGTACAAGGATTTGCAGTCCTCTGCGTAGCCACTCCGCCACGAGGCCATTTGCTTGATTTGGCGCGCTTATAGGGAAGGGTTTCGAGGCTTACAACCCGCAGCCTGAGGAAATCTCACTGGTTCAGGGGTCCGAGGACAGGTTAATTTTACGTTATCGGTTTGCCATTTTTGGCAGTTTCGGGTTGGCAACACCTATCGGTCTGATATATCTCTGATGAGACTCACCTCCGGCTGATTTGCCCGGGAACTGCGGTGAGGGGGATTAGTTTAGAGGGCGCAAATTGAAGCGATATCCGGGCAATAAAGTCGCCCTGCTGGTGGGCGTTGTGCTCGCAAGTGGTTGGTTTGGAACGGCCCCCGTCGCGGCCGAAACACTGCAGGAAGCCTTGCTCAGCGCCTACCGGTCAAATCCGGTCCTGCAATCAGACCGTGCACGCCAGCGTGCGACAGACGAATTGGTGCCGACTGCCAAGTCAGGCTGGCGGCCGGTCATCATTGCCAATGGTGCAGCCCTGCGGACATGGTCCGACACGGATGTCACCAAGGCCGATGCGCATAGCTCCGTGCAACTCGATATCCAGTTGAGCCAGCCGATTTTCCGCGGCTTCAAGACGGTTGAGGGCATCAAGTCCGCCAAGGCGCAGGTGCGCGCCGGCCGGCAGCAATTGCTGGTGACCGAGCAGGACGTGCTGCTGGATGCAGTCACGGCCTACATGGACGTGATCCGGGACGCGCGAATCCTGGCGCTGCGCAACCGCAACGTCACGAACCTGCGGAAGCAGGTGGATGCCGCCGTTGCCCGTTTTGACGCGGGTGAAGTCACCACGACGGATGTCTCGCAGGCGCGCGCGCGGCTTGCCGCCGCCGAAGCCGGCGTGGCCACGGCCATTGCGGATCTCAACGCCAGCAAGGCCGCCTATGCCGCTGTTATCGGGCATGCACCCGGCAAACTGGCCAATGCCAGGTCGGCCAAGGTTCCGCGCACGCTTGATGGCGCGTTGAATACGGCGCAGCAGGTCAACCCCAACATTCTCGGTGCTGATGCACTGCGGGAAGCCGCGGTCCATGATATCGAAGTGGCAAAAGGCGATTTGTTGCCTGAAATCTCATTGGAAGCCCAGGCCTCCAAGGATTTCCACCCGCAAAGGGGCGTTGATCGCTCAGAGTCAGCCTCCATCGCGGGGGTGATCTCGGTTCCAATCTATCAGGGCGGCCAGGAATACTCGGCGGTCCGGCGCCAGAAGCAGACGGCGAACCAGCGGCAGATCGAGGTCGTGACGGCCACCCGTGGCGTGCGCCAGCAGGTGACGACTGCCTGGCACTTTCTGAGGGCGGCGGGCGATTCCATCGTGTCGGCGCGGGCCCAGGTCGATGCCGCCCAGAAGGCGCTGGATGGGCTCAACCAGGAGTATCTGGTGGGCTCGCGCAGCACCATCGACGTCCTCAACGCTGAACAGGAAGTCCTGACCGCCCGCATCACGCTGGTTTCGGCGGAGCGCGAGCAGATCGTCGCCTCGTATCAGCTTCTGGCGGCCATCGGCAAACTGACGGCCCGCAATCTGGGGCTGCCGGGCCCCTATTATGACGCAAAGGCCAATTACCGGACTGTCAAGAACAAGTTGTTCGGACTTGACGCGGAAACGGTTGAGTAAGAGTTTCAGGCGTCTATTATGAGAACTGCGCCCCGGTGGATCGGGCGGGTTTGGGCGCATTTGGGGCTTTTTCCGGATGGATTTCAAGATCAACGAGCAGATGACGGGCGGCCGCCTTGTGCCCGACGAGGAAGTTGATTCACTTGGTGGTGAGGCGCGTGGCACCTTGATGCGCGGCGCGCTTCGTGAGATGCGGGTTCGCATGTCCGGAGATCAGCCCACCGCCCCGATGATGCCGCGCACCAATGCGCGGCTCGAGGAATTGTCGCAGTTGCGCGAGCGTATCCTGCGCAACGTCGAGCACAATGAGCTTCTCCAGCAGGCCCAGGCAGCCCCACCGCCGCCGTCAAGCTATCGGCCGCAGCAGCAACCGGCCCGCAATGATTTTTCGAGCATCATGGCGCTGCCGCCGCCCACCCAACGGGCCGCAGAGCCGGACCTGCGCGGCAGCTATGCCCAGCAGGAACCCGACGACATGCAATATTACGAGGAGCAGCAGTGGAGCGAGCCTGCGCCCCAGCTGACGCAACAGCCGCGCCGCCAGAATGGCTATAGCGAGCCCTTGCTCTCCGGCCATGCCGAGGCTGCAACCGAGCAGGCGTTCCGGCGCCTGTCAGATACGCTGATGCAGCGCGCCGCCGGTGACCTTGATCTCGATGGCATGGC
This sequence comes from uncultured Aestuariivirga sp., assembly GCA_964620785.1. Lineage (GTDB taxonomy): Bacteria > Pseudomonadota > Alphaproteobacteria > Rhizobiales > Aestuariivirgaceae > Aestuariivirga. The sequence goes on along the minus strand of CAZUKI010000153.1, from coordinate 2,996 downwards.
CCGTGACATGCTGCGCGGCATGATCAAGCAATGGCTCGATACCAACCTTGCCACGCTGGTCGAAGGGCTGGTGCGCGAGGAAATCGAGCGCGTCGCCCGGCGCGGCCGCTGAGGCGCCTCTGGGGCCGGCCGAAAGCCGCCAGGCCGCACCAACCAGGCAAGGCTGCCCAAGCTTCCTTTTCCGCCATCGAGACGCTATAGGGCGGGCCAATTCCATTCACTGATTGGCCTTTCTGATGCTCGATAAAACCTTCTCGCCTGCCGAAATTGAAGCCCGCCTGTACAAGGGCTGGGAGGAGGGCGGATTCTTCAAACCGGGCCGCCGGGGCAAAGGCGCCAAGCCCTACACAATCGTGATCCCGCCACCCAACGTGACGGGATCGCTGCATATGGGGCACGCCCTCAACAACACCATCCAGGACATCCTGGTGCGCTTCGAGCGCATGCGCGGCCGCGATGTGCTCTGGCAGCCGGGAACGGATCACGCCGGCATCGCCACGCAGATGGTGGTGGAGCGCCTGCTCAAGAAGGAAAACAACACCGACCGCCGCACCATGGGGCGCGAGGCCTTCCTCAAGCGCGTGTGGGAATGGAAGGCGGAATCCGGCGGCATCATCTCGAAGCAGTTGCGCCGCCTCGGCGCCTCCTGCGACTGGAGCCGCGAACGCTTCACCATGGACGAGGGCCTTTCCAGGGCCGTGGTCAAGGTGTTCGTGCAGCTTCACCGCGAGGGCCTGATCTACAAGGACAAGCGCCTGGTGAACTGGGACCCGGTGCTGGAGACCGCCATCTCCGACCTCGAGGTCGAGACCCGCGACACCAAGGGCGCCATGTGGTCCTTTGCCTATCCACTGGCCGATGGCCCGGTTGACGGCATCAGCGAAGTGGTGATTTCGACAACCCGGCCTGAAACCATGCTGGGAGACGGTGCCGTTGCCGTGCATCCGTCCGACGAGCGCTACAAGAACCTCATCGGCAAGCTGGTGCGGCTGCCGATTGCCGAACGCCTGATCCCGGTCATCGCCGATGAATATCCCGATCCGGAATTCGGCACCGGTGCCGTCAAGATCACCGGCGCCCATGACGTCAATGACTTCGAGGTGGCGCGGCGGCACAACATTCCGCTGATCGTGCTCATGGACAAGAAGGCGCGGATGATCTCGACGCCCGAGAACCATGTCCCCAAGCATTACGATGGCCTTGACCGCTACAAGGCCCGCGAACTCGTGCTCAAGGAGATCGAGGAACTGGGCTTCCTGCGCGGCAAGGAAGACAAGATGATCCCGCAGCCCTATGGCGACAGGTCGGGCGTGGTGATCGAACCGCTGCTCACCGAGCAGTGGTATGTCAACGCCGGGGAACTTGCGAAGCCCTGCATCGCGGCGGTGGAAAAGGGCGATACCTCCTTCGTGCCGAAGAACTGGGAAAAGACCTATTTCGAATGGATGCGCAACATCCAGCCATGGTGCATCTCGCGCCAGCTGTGGTGGGGGCACCAGATTCCCGCCTGGTATGGCGATGACGGCAAGATCTATGTCGAGGAAAACGAGGAAGCGGCGCAGAAGGCAGCCGGCCCCACGGTGAAACTCACCCGCGATGAGGACGTGCTCGACACCTGGTTCTCCTCGGCGCTGTGGCCGTTCTCGACGCTGGGCTGGCCGGACCAGACGCCGGAACTGAAGCGCCACTACAAGACGGATGTGCTCGTCACCGGCTTCGACATCATCTTCTTCTGGGTTGCCCGCATGATGATGATGGGCATGCACTTCATGAAAGAGGTGCCTTTCCACACGGTCTATATCCATGCGCTGGTCCGCGACGAGAAGGGCCAGAAGATGTCGAAGTCCAAGGGCAACGTCATGGACCCTTTGGAACTGATCGACCAGTATGGCGCTGATGCACTGCGCTTCACGCTGGCGGCGATGGCGGCCCAGGGCCGCGACATCAAGCTGTCGTCGGCGCGCGTCGAGGGTTATCGCAACTTCGGCACCAAGCTGTGGAACGCGGCGCGCTTTGCCGAGATGAACGGCGTTGCGCTCGATCCGAATTTTGACCCGCTGGCGGCGCGTGTCACCGTCAACCGCTGGATCGCCGGAGAGGCGGCGCGGGCCCAGAAGGCGGTCACCAGTGGCATCGAGGAATACAAGTTCAACGAGGCGGCCTCTGCCGCCTACCAGTTTGTCTGGAACATTTTCTGCGACTGGTATGTGGAGCTGATCAAGCCGATCCTCAACGGCACCGACGAAGCCCAGAAGGTCGAGACGCGGGCCACCTGCGCCTGGGTCATCGACCAGGCGCTGCTGATGCTGCATCCGTTCATGCCTTATGTGACGGAAGAGCTGTGGCAGAAGCTCGCCACGCGCGACACCTGGCTCATCGACACCCAGTGGCCGTCCTACAAGGGCCTGGGCGATGCCGCCGCCGATGCGGAGATGGATTGGGTGGTGCGCCTCATTTCGGAAATCCGTTCGGTGCGTGCCGAGATGAACGTCAATGCGGGCGCCAAGATTCCCTGCGTTCTGGTGGGGGCAGGGGCCAAGGCCCGGGCCCGGGCCAAGACCTGGGAAACCGAGATCATGCGGCTCGCCCGGCTTTCTTCGCTCTCCTTCGAGGACAGCGTGCCGAAGGCTTCGGCCCAGATGGTGCTCGACGAGGCAACAGTGGCGCTGCCGCTGGAAGGCGTGATCGACTTCGCCGCCGAACGTGCGAGGCTCACCAAGGAACTGGAGAAGATCGCCAAGGACAGCGCAGCCATCGATGGCCGCCTCAACAATCCGGGTTTCGTCGCCAAGGCGCCGCCCGAAGTGCTTGAGGAGTCGCGCGAGCTGAAGGCGACACTCACCGCCCGCAAGGCCAAGGTCGAAGAGGCGATGAAGCGGCTCGCCTGAACTGGCACCTTTCTGCCCGGTGGTCACGCTCCTGACAAAACGGGGGCGGGCCAGCGGTTTTCGGGTGGTTTCGCGGGGGCGGCGGGAGTAGCCTTTGCCCATGCATTG
>CAZUKI010000152.1:0-7028 GCA_964620785.1 uncultured Aestuariivirga sp. | reverse complement strand
GTCCGTATCCTCAATGGCGGCACGGGTGCGACAACCCGCGTTCTGGTGGAAAGCCGCGATGGTGAAGGCCAGCGCTGGTTCACGGTGGGGGTCTCGCCCAACATCGTCGAGGCGTCCTTCCAGGCGCTGCTCGATTCCATCACCTACAAGCTGGTGCGTGACGGCGTCACCGCATAAGCCGCCCTTGCTCCATTTGGGCCGCAGCCGTGCGCGCCCCTCATGCACTCATGCCGGAACAACGCTGGCGGTGCTGGGGACCCACGCCTAAATCGCGGGGCCATGATCGCCAAAGTCCAGGGCCTCAGCGAACAGCACAAGGGCGTGCTCTACGCCGTCATCGCGCATCTCATCTGGGGTGTGATGGCCCCGTATTTTGGCCTGATCCGCCACATCTGGGCGGGCGAAATTGCCGTCAACCGCGGCGTCTGGTCCCTGCCTGTCGCCGCCCTCATCATCTGGTGGCTCGGTCAATGGGGTGATGTCTGGAAGATTTTCCGGAACCCGAAGCAGCTGGCAATTCTCGCCCTGTGCAGCTTCATCATCGTCTTTAACTGGGGCTTCTATGTCTGGTCCATCGAGGCCGGACGCGCCATGGAATCGAGCCTCGGCTACTACATCAATCCGCTTCTGAATGTCGTTGCGGGCTATTTCTTCTTGGGCGAACGCTTCAACCGCTTTCAGCTTGTCGCCATCGTTCTCGCACTGGTCGCCGTCATCATCCAGACAGTGGGCACCGGCGTCTTCCCCTGGCTCGGCCTGATGCTCGGTGGCTCCTTCTGTCTCTATGGTTTGTTGCGCAAGACCATTCCCGTGGGGCCGACCCAGGGCTTCATGGTCGAAGTGCTGCTCGCCGCCCCGCCGCTCCTTGCTTATGAGTATTACCTCTTCAGCCAGGGCACCGCGCTCTTTGGCTCCACCACCTTCAACACCGCCATGCTGATGGGCTGCGGCCTCCTGACCACCGGCGCGCTGGTCTTCTTCGCCGCCTCGCTGAAGCGCATCCGCTATTCGACCGCGGGCTTGCTGCAATACATTTCGCCCTCGCTCGTCTTCCTCACCGCCGTCTTCATGTTCGGAGAGCCCACCGGCTTCTGGAAGCTGTTATCCTTCGCGCTCATCTGGATCGCCCTCGCGATCTACTCCTATTCGACGATCCGCGAAGAACGCCAGCGTCGCCGCGCCGTGGAGAACAACGGCCTCGTGCCCGCCGAGTAGGGCAGAACGGCTACATCCGGTCCTTGATCACATCGACCGGCGCCACGTCACGCGTCGTCTCGCGCCGCGCCATATAGGCGGGGATCACGTCCTCGGCGCCAGCCGCGACATCCAGCGCCACTTCAAATTCCTTCCGGATGAAGCCTTGCCCGCGCATATGCGCAATGAGATCGAGAAGCCCGTCCCAGAAGCCACCGGCATTGCACAGGATGACCGGCCTTGCATGTTGCTTGAGCTGTGCCCAGGTGAGGATCTCGGCCAGTTCCTCAAGGGTGCCAAGCCCGCCGGGCAGGGCCACGAAGCCGGTGGCGCGCTCGAACATCGCCATCTTGCGCTCATGCATGTTGCGCGTGACGATCAGTTCATGGGCCTCGTCCAGCATGCGCTCCTTGCTCACCAGGAACTCGGGGATGATTCCCGTCACATGGCCGCCGCCCTTGAGCACCGCCCGGGCTGTCTCTCCCATCAGGCCAATGCTGCCACCGCCATAGACAAGGCCTATTCCTGCCTGTGCCATGGCCCCGCCCAGGGTCCGTGCCGTCGCCAGATAGGCCGGATTCAGGCCATCTGAGGACCCGCAGTAAACGCACAGCCGGTGTTCGGGTGGCTTCATTTCAACTCCATATGATTCTTTGCACTGCTGCTTGTCAGACCTTCATTACCACCGAAAAAGAGCCTATCTAGGTGCAAGTTGATGGTGCGGCCCCCAGACGGCAGTTGTGTGTTGCGGATCGTGCTGCGGCAATTGCCGTGGCGCGGTGTTGGCTGGGGCAGGCCAGGATGCGGAAGGTTTTCATGCTGAACAAAACCCAATGGATGTCGATCTCGGGGCTTGCCGTAGCGACTGCCGGCGCACTGGGAGGGCTCCTCTATTACGGGGACCACAAGGCCCCGCCGGCTGCCCCGACGCAAGCCGAAGCACCTGCCACGCCAGAGGCGCCAGCCCAGACACCAACCCAGGAGCAGGCTGCGGCACCGGCTGAACCGGCACCGGCTGCACCCGCCGCCCAGGCCGAGGCGCCCGCTGCCGAGCAGCCGCAGGTCGCCGTGGCAACCCCGCCCGCATCCGATGCCGCCCAGCCTGCTGCCCAACCCACCCCGGATGAAGCCGTGCCGCCCAAGGAAGTCCTCCCGGCCTTTGACATGGTGCGTGTGGAAAAGACAGGTGAGGCCGTCATTGCAGGACGTGCCGAGCCCGGCTCGCAGGTTGCCGTGAAGTTCAATGGCGAGGTCGTCGGCACGGCCATTGCCAATGCCGATGGCACCTTCGCCATTCTTCCTGAAAAGCCGCTGGCCAAGGGCTCTGGCCTGCTGACGCTGGAAATGACCAAGGATGGCAAGGTCAGCCAGTCTGAAGGCAGCGTCATGGTCGCCGTCAAGGAGAACGCCCCGGCCCTTGTCGCCAGGGTTGAACCATCAGCCCCCACCCGGGTCACCCAGGTTCCGGCCCCACCGGAAGGTGCGCCTCCTGATCAGGTCCAGCTCAATGTCGTGGAATATGATGCTGCCGGAAACATCGTCTTCTCCGGCCGCGCCAAGCCGGGTGCCACGGTGCGCTTCTACATCGACAACGCCCTGACCGGCGAGGCTGAAGCCGCTGACAATGGCGAATGGCAATACAAGGGCGGCGCCGTGATCGCTCCCGGCGAGCATGTGCTGCGCGCCGACCAGCTTGACCAGGCCGGCAAGGTCATGAGCCGCATCGAACTGCCGTTCTTCCGAGAAAAGCCGGAAGTTGCCGTTGCATCACAACAGCAGCCAGCGGCACAGCCACAACCTGCGACCCAGCCGCAAGCTGTTGCCCCTGAGGCAGCACCCGCCGCGAACACGCCAGAGGCTCCGCAGAAACCGGGCACCCGCATGGCCTCCGCCGAAGTCATCGTGCCAGAACGCATCGTCATCCAGCCCGGGCACAATCTCTGGCGGCTGTCGCGCCAGATCTACGGCAAGGGCACCCTCTACACGGTGATTTATGAAGCCAACCGCGACCAGGTGCGCAATCCCAACAGGATTTATCCGGGCCAGATCCTCGCGGCGCCAAACGTGAAGGCGAATTGAGGATACAGCTATCGTGCGTTCATTGACGTCTACAGCAAGCGCTGGCGCGCGCAGTGAGCGCAGCCAGTGGCAAACCATGCGGAACCTGACACCCTACATGTGGCCGCCTGGCCGCATGGACCTTAAGCTGCGCGTGGTGGTCTCCGTCCTGCTTCTCATCATCGCCAAGCTGGTCACCGTCGCAACACCTTACGCCTTCAAATATGCCACCAATGCGTTAGCCCCCGCTGCCAATGCCGCCGCCATTGCCATCACCGTCGCCCTTGGCATGGTGCTGGCCTATGGCACAGGCCGCATCTTCATGGTGGTCTTCGCCCAGATGCGTGATGCGCTCTTCGCCAAGGTCGGCCAGCGCGCCGTCCGGCAACTGGCAACCGAAACCTTCGAACACCTTCACGGCCTCTCGCTGAAGTTCCACCTCGAGCGCCGCACCGGCGCCCTGAGCCGCATCATGTCGCGCGGCATTTCCGGTGTGGATACGGTGCTGCGTTTCACCCTGTTCAACAGCGCCCCCACCGCCTTTGAAATCCTCCTGGTCTGCGTCCTCCTCGCCGTGAGCTTCGGCTGGCTCTATTCGGTGATCGTGCTGGTCACCATCATCGCCTATGTGGCCTTCACCTATTGGGCCACCGAATGGCGCATGGGCATCCGCCGCACCATGAACGAAGCCGACACCGATGCCGGCGGCAAGGCCATCGACAGCCTTCTCAATTTCGAAACCGTGAAATATTTCGGCAACGAAAACCTCGAGGTGAAGCGCTATGATTCTTCGATGGCGCGTTATGAGAAGGCCGCCATCAAGACCTGGATTTCGCTGGCCGTGCTGAACTCGGGCCAGGCCGTCGTTTACGCCATCGGCCTCACCATCGTCATGCTGCTCACGGCAATCGGCATCAGCAATGGCACCAGCACCATCGGTGATTTCGTCATGGTCAATGCCCTGATGATCCAGCTCTACATGCCGCTCAACTTCATTGGCTCCTCCTATCGCGAGATCAAGCAGGGCCTCATCGATGTCGATGGCATGCTGGATGTCCTCGCCCAGTCCCCCGGCATCGTGGACAAGCCCGGCGCCCCGGAGTTTGCCCCCGGCAAGGGCCACATCGTCTTCGATCACGTCGATTTCGGCTATGACCGTGAACGCCAGATCCTCAAGGACGTCAGCTTCGAAATCCCGGCTGGCAAGACCCTGGCCATCGTCGGCCCCTCGGGTGCCGGCAAGTCAACGATCTCGCGTCTGCTCTTCCGCTTCTATGATGTGACGGCGGGCAAGATCATGATCGACGGGCAGGACATTGCCGCCGTCCGCCAGCAGTCGCTGCGTCGGGCGATCGGCATGGTGCCGCAGGACACCGTGCTGTTCAACGACACCGTGCGCTACAACATCCGCTATGGCAGGCCTGAGGCTTCCGACGCCGATGTCGAGAGGGCTGCCCGCATGGCGCAGATTCACGGCTTCGTGATGAAGCTGCCGCAGCAATACGACACGCTGGTCGGTGAACGCGGTCTCAAGCTGTCAGGCGGTGAAAAGCAGCGCGTTTCCATTGCCCGCACCATCCTCAAGTCGCCGTCCATTCTCATCCTCGACGAAGCGACCTCGGCGCTTGACAGCCTCACCGAGCAGGACATCCAGAAAGCCCTGCGCCAGGTCTCGCGCAACCGCACCACGCTGGTGATTGCCCACCGCCTTTCGACCATCGTCGATGCCGACGAGATCATCGTCCTCGACAAGGGCCGCATTGCCGAACGCGGCACCCATGCCAGCCTGCTGAAGAAGAAGGGCGGTCTTTATGCCGGCATGTGGAACCGCCAGCGCGAGGCCGACGAGGCCCGCCGCAAACTGGCGAAGATCGGCTCTCCCGCCGCAAAGCTTTCCGATGCGGAAACGGCATTGGTCAACGGCGGGTGAATCAACCTTTCTGAAATGCTGGCTGCAAGGCTGCCGTTAACACTGCCTCGCGGAATCCGGCCAAATTCGCGGAAAACTTGATGTTGCCGCGCCGTCATTCACCATTGTTTACCGCCAAACGGCCATGATGGACCTCGAACCACGCAACACGTGGGGGCTCAAACCGGGCGACCAGCTTCTCGCAAAGAAGAAGCGGCACCCACCAATTCGGGGACTTGGCGTCCAACAACAAGGCATCGGCTTGCCGGTGCCTGCAATCGCGGGAGCAGGCGTGGGGCTTGCTCCCGCGATTTTCATTTCAGCGCAATTGCGCTATGGGCTCGGCCCATGAACATCATTGACAGCATCTCATCGTCCCTGGCGCCGGTTCACCGTGAGGGTTGGCGCTTTATCGCGGCCTTTGCCGCCGTGGCGCTCTTTTTCTTCTGGATCGGCTGGACGCCGCTCGCCTGGCTTCTGGTGCTGCTCACCGCCTGGTGTGCCTATTTCTTCCGCGATCCCGAGCGGGTCACGCCGCTAGGCAAATCACTGGTGATTTCTCCCGCCGATGGCGTGGTCAGTTCCATTGTCACGGTCATTCCACCGCCTGAGCTGGACCTGCCGCGCGAGCCCCACACCCGCGTTTCCGTCTTCATGAATGTCTTTGACGTTCACATCAACCGCAGCCCCCTTGATGGCCGCATCACCAGGCTCGCCTATATTCCCGGCGCCTTCCTCAACGCCGAACTCGACAAGGCCAGCGAGGACAATGAGCGCCAGGCCCTGACCGTCGAGACCGACGCGGGGCCGGCCATCGGCGTGGTGCAGATCGCGGGCCTCGTGGCCCGGCGCATCGTCAAGTTCGTGGAGCAGGGCGACAGGCTGGCCGCCGGCCAGCGCTTCGGCCTCATTCGTTTTGGCAGCCGTGTTGACGTCTATCTGCCGGATGGCATTGCCGTGCTCGCGGCCCTTGGCCAGCGTGCCGTCGCCGGGGAAACCGTGCTGGCAGATCTTGAAGGCCGCGGCGGCAACCGCGCCTCGCGAAAGGGCTGAGCGGATGGCCGAGGAAAAACCGGGCGAAGAAGGAGACGAGCACAAATTCCGTGCCGTTCCGTTGCGCTTCCTGTTGCCCAACCTCATCACCCTGGTGGCACTGTGCAGCGGCATCACGGCGATCCGCCTCGCCTTCGAGGGGCGCTTCGAGATCGCCACGGCCGCCGTGATCCTCGCGATCTTCCTCGATGCCGTGGATGGCAGGCTCGCCCGCATGTTGCAGGGCACCTCGCGCTTTGGTGCCGAACTGGATTCCCTCGCGGATTTCGTCAACTTCGGCGTGGCGCCGGCACTGCTGCTTTATTTCTGGGCGCTCAACACCACCCGCCCGCTCGGCTGGGTCATCTGCCTCATGTTCGCGGTTGCCTGCGCGCTCCGTCTTGCACGCTTCAACGTGGCCATGGATGATGCCAACAAGCCGCCCTTCGCCGCCAACTTCTTTTCGGGAATGCCGGCACCCGCCGGTGCGGCCATCGCCATGGTGCCGCTTTACTTCGGCTTCCTTGTGGGTGACACCCAGGGCCACAAGCATGTCGCCTATGTGGCGCCGCTCATCGTTTTCCTCGCCGTGATGATGGTGAGCCGCGTCCCGACATTTTCCGGCAAGAACCTGTCGCGCGTGCCGCGTGACATGATTTTGCCGGTGCTGGCTGCGGCTGCGCTCGGCATCGTCTGCCTCATCAGTTTTCCCTGGCAATCGCTGCTTGTCGCGTCTGCCGTCTATCTCGGCATGATCCCGCTCAGCAGTTATCGCTACTGGTCGCTGAAGCGCCGTTTGGAAACACCGCCACCTCCACACTCCTGAGAACAAAAG
>CAZUKI010000151.1:2819-7050 GCA_964620785.1 uncultured Aestuariivirga sp. | reverse complement strand
TTGGTGTCCTGGTACTCATCGACCAGCATGTAGCGGAAGCGCTGCTGGTAAGTCTTGAGAACGTCCGGGTTCTCCTGGAAGACGCGTAGCACTTCGAGCAACAGGTCGCCGAAATCAGCAGCATTGATGATCTTCAGGCGCTGCTGATAGTCACGGTATAGGTCTGCGCCGCGGCCATTGGCGAAGCCATAGGCTTCGGCCTGCGGCACCTGTGCCGGCGTCAGACCGCGGTTTTTCCAGCCGTCGATGAGGTTCTGGAGTTGCCGTGCCGGCCAGCGCTTTTCGTCGATGTTCTCGGCTTCCAGAAGCTGTTTGAGCAGACGCACCTGGTCATCGTCATCGAGGATGGAAAAGCCGCTCTTGAGGCCCGCAAGCTCCGCGTGGTTGCGCAGGATCTTGACGCCGATGGAGTGGAAGGTGCCGAGCCAGGTCATGCCTTCGACGACACCGCCGATCAGCATGCCGATCCGCTCCTTCATCTCGCGCGCCGCCTTGTTGGTAAAGGTGACGGCGAGGATCTGGTTGGGGAATGCCTTGCGGGTGGCGAGCACATGGGCAAGCCGTGTCGTCAGCACCCGCGTCTTGCCGGTGCCGGCCCCCGCCAGCACGAGGAGGGGACCATCGGTGGTCAGCACGGCATCGCGCTGCTCGGCGTTGAGGCCCTTGAGATAGGGCGCCTCGGCCTGTGCAAGGGCGCGCGCCGTCAACCCGCCTTCAGCGGGCGGCGACGGTTGCGGGGCCTCGCCGGATGTGGCGAAGTCTTTGGAAGCAGGGGCCATGGCGGGAGATTCGTCCTCTCCCGCCTATATAGCAACTGATTCAGAAACCGGGAGTTCTGCTGTGGCTCAGGCAGCCCGTGCAAAATGCAGGGTTTTTGCTGCTTTCAGCTGCTCAAGGGTGGCCAGCCAATGGGCCGCCATTTCCTGGTCGCCCGTACGCAGTGCCAGTTCGGCGTGGCGCGTGGCTTCGGCGAGGGCCTTTGGCCCATGAGCAAAAACCAGCGCCTCGGCGAAGTGGGAATAGCCAGTGTTGATCATTGGTGCCTCCTTCTTCTCTGATTCTGGTTCCAGGGAATTTGCAGGCCGAATGCGACGTCAACTTAGCACTGATGTGACGATTATGGGGCGGCTATTTTCGCGGAATGCCAATCCTGTGCCCAACCTGCGGTGGCACGGGCAGGCCCTTGTGGCCTTCATGCATGGCATCGATCCTGGCTTTTATCTCGGGTTCGAAATTCGACGTCTTGTGCGTCACGAGGCTGACATGGCTGACAATCACTTCCAGGACGCAGGCCACCCAGCCTTCGTCGGCTTGCTTCATCTGTTGCACATAGTGGATGCGCTTGTGGTCGGTATCGAGGATTTGAAGTTCCACCACAACCGGGTCAGTCGCCGTCAATTCGCGCAGATAGCTCGTATGGGTTTCCAACGTGAACCAGGTGTTCTGGGTCGCCTTCACATAGGCGGAGTCCATGCCAAAAGCAGCGAAAGCCTGGTCCGCGCCGCGGTCGAACAGCACACCATAATAGGCCATGTTGAAATGGCCGTTGAAATCGATCCATGCGGGTTCGATGGCCAAGCGGCTGGAAACAAAGGCTGCGGGGACGGGCATGACAAGGTCCTCTAGTGTCTTGGCGTGCTCCCGGCGTGGCCGGAAGCGGCGTACCGAATTGGATTTGCGCCAACATTGCGTGCTGCTGCATGTCCTTGCCGCAAAAGTGGTTTCCACTTTGGCGGGACATGCATTAGGTTTGGTCCATGGATAGCGCCTACCCGAAGAACAGCACAACTGCTTGCATTGAAGCCATCCGCGCATTTCTGGGCGACAGGCTGTCGACCGCCGGGCCAGTGCGCGAGGCCCATGGCAAGGACCAGACCTGGAACGAGGGTTTCCCTCCCGATGCGGTGGCCTTCGTAAAATCGACCGACGAGGTGCAGAAAGTCGTGCAGGCCTGTGCCAAAACCCAGACGCCGGTCATTGCCTATGGCACCGGAACGTCCCTCGAGGGCCATTTCACGGCCCCGAAAGGCGGCATCTGCATCGACCTCAGCAACATGAATGCCGTGCTCGAGGTCAACGCCGAGGACCTGGACTGCCGGGTCGAGGCGGGCGTCACGCGAAAGCAGCTTAATACATACTTGCGTGACCAGGGCCTGTTTTTCCCCATTGATCCCGGCGCCGATGCTTCCCTGGGTGGCATGGCGGCAACCCGTGCCTCGGGCACCAATGCCGTGCGCTATGGAACCATGAAGGAAAACGTGCTGGGCCTCACCGTGGTGCTGGCCAATGGCGAGGTGATCCGTACAGGCACGCGGGCACGCAAGTCGTCCGCTGGCTATGATCTCACGCGCCTCATGGTGGGATCGGAAGGAACGCTGGGCGTCATCACGGAAGTTGCCCTCAAGCTGCAAGGCATACCGGAATCGATTGCCGCCGGGGTCTGCACCTTTCCCACAACCGAAGCCTGCTGCCGGACAACTATCGAAACCATCCAGAACGGCATTCCGGTGGCCCGCATCGAACTGGTCGATGCCGAGAACATCAAGGCCATCAATGCCTATTCCAAGCTGGCTCTGACCGTGGCGCCGACCCTCTTTGTCGAGTTTCACGGCACGGAAGCCTGGACCCGCGAACAGGCCGAGCGCTTCTCCGAGATTGCAGCGGGCCACGGTGGCGGCAGCTTCAACTGGGTGACCAAGGAAGAAGACCGCCTGAAGCTGTGGCAGGCGCGCCACGATTCCTTCTGGGCGGGCAAGACCATGATGAAGGGCAAGAGCGATGCGCTCTCAACCGATGTCTGTGTCCCGATTTCGCGCCTCGCAGATTGTGTGGAACAGACCCGGCGCGACCTTGAGGAGAATGGCATCTACGGTCCCATGATCGGCCATGTGGGTGACGGAAACTTCCACGTCGCCATGTTCTGCGATCTCAACGACAAGGATGAGATCAAGCGAATCAAGCTGGCTTATGACCGCCTGATCGACAGGGCGCTCGCCATGGGCGGCACCTGCACCGGAGAACATGGAATTGGCAGCGGAAAGCGTGGATATCTCGCTCGCGAACACGGTTCCGCCGCATTGGAGGCCATGCGCGCCATCAAAAAGGCACTTGATCCGGCAAACATCATGAACCCCGGCAAGAACGCCGGGCCTTAGGCCAGCAGCATGAGTGTTTGGAGATCGCCGGTCTTCTACTTTGGAGTGCTGCTCGCGACGGCCGTTTTTCTGGCCCTTGTCGCGCCATTCCTGATCAACTGGGATCGCTACAAGGATCAGCTTGAGGAGTATGGCCAGCAGTTGACGGGCCGCGACGTGGTGATTGCCGGCGATGTCGATGTCAGGCTGTTCCCGTGGCCGCGCCTGACGGCAACCAATCTGATCGTCGCAAACGAAGCGGGCTTCAACGATGCGCCGCTTCTTGCGGCAGATGCCATGACCACGCGCTTTTCGCTGGCCGGCCTCTTCAATGGCACGCTGCAGGTCGAGGAAATTGAATTCGATGCGCCGCAGTTGAACCTTGTACGCAGCCCGGAAGGTACGATGAACTGGACGATGCGGCCGGCTGACCGGTTGCAGGGCCTGCTTTCGCGGGTGAAGCTTGATCGCATCACCATCCGGAACGGCGGCATCTGGTTTGAAGACAAGGTGAGGAAACAGGGCTCTAGCCTCACCGCTGTCAACGCAACGCTGTCGGCACAGGCACTTGAAGGGCCGTGGCGGCTCACCGGCACGGGTGCGTGGCGCGACACCAACCTGAACCTCGCTTTCACGTCGGGCGCCTACAAGCCGGAAGAGGGGCTGCGCATGGCCCTGACCGCAACACCCGAAGACAATGAACTGCCGGTCTTCGCGATCGACGGCATCTGGCGCGGCGAGGAAATGCGCGGCGGAATCAACCTGTCGGGTCAGGAAGGCGGCTCTGGCAAGGGCTCGATCCAGGACAAGCTCAGGCCACTCGCCCTGCAGGCGCAATATCTCCTGACACCCAACGCGGTGCAGTTCTCTGCCATCAAGATCGCCCCAGTTGACGAAAAGGACAGCGGCACCCTGATCGAGGGCAAGGCATCCGTCGATCTGACGTCCGGCGCCAAGGCGGACATCGCACTGTCGGCCCCGCGCATCAATCTCGACGCCGTGCTCGGCGCTGGTTCACTTGCCCGCTGGCGCACTGGCGGATTGCTGGCGATCACCAACAGCATCTTCAGTGAGTTGCCGGAGGCTGTTGAGGCAAA
>CAZUKI010000151.1:0-2719 GCA_964620785.1 uncultured Aestuariivirga sp. | reverse complement strand
TACTGGCCTGGTTCCCGTGGGCGCTTGAAGCTGCAGGGCGGGATCAAGTGGTCGCCTGCACAACTCGCGTTGGATGCCGCCGACTATGAACTCGATGGCCTTCCAGGCAAGGCAAACCTCGTCTGGCGCTTTGGTGACGTGCCCCTGGTCGATGTGGCGCTGGACGCGGGCGACCTCAACCTGGACGCCTATCTGCGCGGTTCCAAGACGCCGCCCGTCAGTGTCAATCCGCTGCGGCTCATGGCGCTGCTTCCGACCGTTCTTGATCTCGGACAGGTTGTCGAGCAGCACGTCGTGTTGAAGGCGGGCAATCTTTCGCTGAACGGCGCGACTGCCCAGGCAGTGCAGGCCGACTATCGCGTAAGCCCCAGCGGTCTTGAGGTGAAGGCCTTGAACTTTACAACGGCTGGCGGCGCGGCCGTCAGGGGCGAGGGCCTCGTGATCAACGGCACGGATGGCCCGGTGGGCGAGGTCAACCTGTCGCTCAAGGCGGATGACGTGGCAGATGTCCTCAAGCTGGCCGGGGCAGGGCCCGTTTCCGCGGCCTGGCAAGACCTGTTGGGCGCCACCGACGCCAACCTGACACTGGCCATGGATGCCGAGCAGTCAGGCCCCCGCATCAACATCAAGGGTCACGGCTCAAGCGGGCAACTGACATTTACGGCTGACACTACGTTGCGCGACCTTGAGCGCAAGCAGGGTGCTTTGACCTCGGGAACCTTTGACATCGCAACGCCGGAAGCATCGCCCATGTTGCGCCTTCTTGGCCTTCCGGCAGTAGGTGTCGCCGGGCCGCTTCAGGGCAAGGCGGTGCTCGAGGGCGATGAGACAGCAGGTTTTGTGGCACAGCTCTCGGCGAAACTTCTGGGCACGGAATTTTCCTACAACGGCAAGATCAATCCCGATGCCGACTTCTGGGGTGTTGACGGTGCGGTGGAGGCGAACGCGCAATCGCTTGCACCCTGGATTTCTGCAACGGGCTTGTCGGGGCTCGCGTCGAACATGGAGCCTGTGCATTGGCAGGGACGGCTTTATGCCGCCGGCGGTGGCATGGCCCTTGAACAGGACGGCGCCGCCACGGCGGGCGGCGAGTTCAAGGCTGAAGTGTCCCTCGACTCGAACCGCGCCGTGAACGCCGACATCGAGGCGGGTGCGCTGTCATTGAAGCAGGTTCTCGCCTGGACATTCATGCCCTGGCGCGGCGGCGAGCCCGATGCCCAGGACAGTTTCTCCAGCGAATCCTGGCCCATCAGTGAGGGGCAGATTTTCCTCAAGCCAAGGGCACTTGAAATTGGCCTTGGCAGGCCAGTGCAGGAGGCGGTGATCGGCATCGACATTTCGCCAAAGGGCCGCGAAATCAGTGTCAAGGCGCCCGGCAAAGTGATTGACGTCGCGCTCGCGGTGAAGTCTGAAGGTGCCTCCTTCAACCTGACAGGCCATGGCCGCGTGGCCATTGACCTGCCGACCGCAATTGCCACGGAAGCAAAAACGGCAATCGCATCCGGTACGATGATTGTCGAAGGCGACGTTTCGGCCATGGGCCGAAGCCCTGCGGCCGCCCTGCAGGCCATGGAAGGGAAGGGTGTGTTCTGGCTGGATGGATCGAGCCTCAGCGCCATTTCCGCGAACGGCTTTGGCCAGGCCATTGCCGCAGCCACGACGCCAGCCCAGCTTTCAAATGCACTTCTGGCCCTGGAGCGCCCGCCTGGCACCTCGTTGCCAGCACAAACCGGAGCCGTCACCATTCATGAGGGCACGGCAACGACTGCCGCCATCACCATGCGCAACAGCGAGGAGAACATCTCTGTTCTGCCGCAGCTTGATCTCCTGACGGGTGACCTATCAATTAAGGCCGCCGTGCAGTCGGGCCTGCGCACTGATCTGCCACCCGTTACCTTTACTTTCTCTGGAGCACCCCAGGCGCTCAAGCTGCGCAAGGGTTCGGCCGCACTTGCCGCCAAGCTCGGCTATGAGTTGATGTCGCGCGAGATGGAGCGGCTGGAGAAGCTGCAGCAGGAGGAACAAGCCATCCTGCAGCGCGAGGAGCAACAGCGGCTCGAAGACCAGAAGCGCTTCGACGACTACCAACTGCAGCGCGCCGAATTGCGCCAGCGCCAGCGTGAGCTGTCGTTCCAGGCCGATGAACGCAAGCGCATCGCGGCCGAAACCGAGCAGGAGCTGCGCAAGGCGATCGCAGCCGGCGATGCCATCAACAAGCTGGAGCTTGCCCAGCGCATGCGCGAGACCGCCACCCGCCGGCGGCTGGCAGTACCACTACCGTCCAGCCAGCCTCCCGCCCAGGTGCCAGTCCAGACAGACGTCCTGCCTCAGCCCTGAGCAGCGTGCCGCTTCAGGATCCAGACGCGGATAGCAGACGAGAGATTGCGTTTGCCGCGATTGCGGTCAATGTCGCCAACCAGCGCCGCGAGTGATTTTTCCTCGGTCTTGGCGGCGGCCTGCAGCGCCTCCCAGAACTCGGGCTCGAGGGAAATGGACGTCCGGTGTCCGGAGATCGAAAGCGAGCGCTTGAGGTTTGCCGTCATGTCAGGCTTTCCGTCATGCGCATTGCCGGGCGTGCCGCCTAGTCATCCCGCTTGTGCGAGTCGAGCTTGCGGTCTTCCAACGCTTGCTGCGCCCTATCGAGAGTTTTATCGGCCTTGCTGCGCCCGAACTGGACGCGGCGTTCCTCGGCAAGTTTCGCGGCATCCTCGCGTGATTT
>CAZUKI010000150.1:0-7072 GCA_964620785.1 uncultured Aestuariivirga sp. | reverse complement strand
AAACCCACGATGATCGTGGCGAGAAATGAAAAGTCTGACATCGCTGTCTCCCTGCGAAGCTAGGCGGGTGGCTGCGCTTTGAGTGTCGTGGCGTAGTAGAGTGTGAGGGCACCTTTCACCGCCAGAAGCGCCGCCGCGAGCCAGACCAGCTGCCCATCACTGGCCGACAGGCTGCTGCTGATCAGCACGGCACCAAGCGCCAGCAAGAGATCGGCAATGCCGAGAATGTAGAAGGCCGGCTTCCATTGGAATTTCCAGCCGAAGAGAACGCCGAGGATCGCCAGGTTGAGGGCGGCGATGGCAGCGGGAATGAGCGAGAACGGCATGGCCTGGACCGTGACAATGGCGCAGCCGCCCATGAACAGGACGAGAATGCCGCACAGCGCCGCCAAAACATATTTCATGCCGCACCTTTCGAAAGGGCAAGGCGCGCCCGCGCCGCCGCATCACGATAGAACAGGTTGTAGGTATCAAAGGGAATGATCTGGCCCGCCGGCGTCACGAAATGCACGCAGGAGCGCTTGACCCGGCTGATGCAGAAATTATGCGGGTCAAGGAACTCGACGATGGCGATGCGGAAGATGTTTTCATAGCCCATGCCTTCCGGCACCGGCACCTGCGGCAGGCAGCACAGCAGCGCATCGAGCCGTTCCGGGTTGTTGCATTCGACGGTTGCCAGCGAAAAGAAGTTCAGGATCTCCCTATGCAGTTCCGGATATTTCTCGAAGGTGATGGCATTGGGCAATGCCTCCACCAGCATGTCTTTAGGGAAATAAGAAGTGATGGGCGCAATCTGCTCGCCGTTGCGCAGCGCATAGCCGATGGCGATGGACTCTGGGTTACAGGGAAGCGGGATGATGTCGCCGGCCTCGAAGGGTGTTCCCGCCGCGATGATGGCCTTGCGGATGTCCGACAGCACGAAGCGATCCCTTGCCGGATCGAAGCCCTCGTTGCGACCGGCGTCCTGCACCGGCTGGAAGGTGATGCCGCGCACGCACTTCCACTGGAGCGCGAAGCGGATGATCTCGCCAAGCTCGTCCTCATTCTGGCCGCGCTTCACGACAACCACTAGCGTCGTCGAGATGTTGTGCCGCTCCAGCGCCTCCAGTGCCTGCCTGCGGATGCGGCTGAGATCAGCACCGCGCAGGTTCTTGAGCACGGATGGGCGCAGTGAATCGAATTGCAGGTAAACCTCGAAGCCCGGCTTGTAGCTGGCAAGCTGCGCCACGAACGCCTCATCCTGGGCGATGCGGATGCCGTTGGTGTTGAGCATGAGGTGGCGGATGGGACGCCGCTTTGCCGCCTCGATGATCTCGATGATCTGCGGGTGGATGGTCGGCTCACCGCCGGACAATTGCAGCAGGTCGGCTTCGCCCTCCGAGGCGCAGAGCGCATCCATCATCCTCTCGATCTCGGCGAGCGGCCGGTGATAGCTCTTGGCCGTGGACGAATCCGCAAAGCACATGGGACAGGTGAGGTTGCAGGCTTCGTTCACATCGATGAGGCCGAGGCAGGAATGCTGCTCATGGTCGGGACAGAGGCCACAGTCATAGGGGCAGCCTTCCTCGGTGCGCGTCTGGAACACATGCGGCCTGTCACCCGGCTTGATGTAGTCCTGCATCAGCTTGTAGTAGGCAATGTCAGTCGAGACCAAGGCCTTGCTCACGCCGTGCTGGCGGCAGCGCTTGAGGTAATAGACATTGCCATCGTCGAAAATGATCTTAGCGGGAACGAGCCCGTAACATTCGGGGCAGAGCGACACCGTCTGGCCATGGAAGATATAGGGCGAAATCTTGCGGACCGGCGCGTTCATGGCCGTCCCTTGTCTTTGCGGATCATGACGAGAGCGTAGATGGCAAGCCCCGCACAGACAAGATGGAACAGGTTGAAGGGTCCCGCCACCGTCGCGTAGGGCTTGAGGAATTCCCAGAGGAAGCGCTGGCCGGCATAGAACAGGACCAGCGCATAGAAGCCGTTGCGCATGAACCAGGCATTGCGCCGCCCGATGAGGATGACGGCGACGGCAAGAAACCCCGTCATGGCGAAGGACTCATAAAGCTGCACGGGATGGCGCGGAATGCCGTCACCCAGATCGACGCCCCAGGGCATGGTGGTCGGCGTACCATGGGTTTCATCACCCAGGCCTGCAAAGAAGCAGCCCCAGCGCCCGACCGCGACCGTGGTTGCAAAAGCCGGGACAAAGATGAGCCCGGTCGTCCCGCTGATCCCCCGCGCCCTTTTGAAAATTTCGATGGCGGCAATTGCGCCCGCAAGCGCGCCCACGATGGAGCGCGCCACCATCGGCGTGCCCGACAACCACATGTTCAGCGAGCCCAACCCGAAGCCGCCGATGGCCGCCCCGCCGACCAGCGCCAGGACATAGCCCATGCCCGCCTGCTCGATCCGCTGCACCGCGCCACTGAGCCGCCAGCGATAGCAGAACGCCGTCACCCCAAGCGAGGCGGCGGCGGCCAGCATGTCAAAAACCGTGTGAATCACGCCCCATCATGCACGCCGCGGCGCGCCAGGCAACGTCACTGCTTTTCCAGCGCGTCCTTGATGATCTTCTGCAGGTCCTCGCGGCGGTAGGGCTTCATGATGATGAAGCCTTCCTTGAAGCGTGGCTCGTCCTGGTGGACCATGGCGCCCTTGGGATAGCCCGAGGTATGCACGATCTTCAGCGCCGGCTTCATGCTCTGTGCTGCCTGTGCCAGGTCAAAGCCGTTCATGCCGCCGGGCATCACCACATCCGAGAACATCAGGTCGATGTCGTCATGTTCCTGCAGCTTGGACAGCGCCTCGAAACCGTCCCCGGCCTCGACGATGTCATAGCCGAAGTCCTCGAGGAAACCACTCGCCACGGCGCGCACCGCCTCCTGGTCTTCGACGACAAGGATCTTGGGCCTGCGGGCAGCGACCGGCGCTGCCTTGGGTGATTCAGCGACCGCCGCATTCATTTGAACCGCCGGCGTTGCAAAGCCAGTGGTGGCAACATCACCATCGCGCTCGCCGGGCCACATGCGGCGCGGCAGATACATCTTGACCGAGGTGCCGTGGCCCACTTCCGAATAGATGGAGATGTGCCCGCCCGACTGCTTGATGAAACCATAGACCATGGCAAGGCCAAGTCCTGTGCCCTTGCCCTGCGGCTTGGTGGTGAAGAAGGGCTGGAAGACCTTTTCGAGAATGTCCGCCGTCATGCCATCGCCGGTGTCGGAAACGGCGACCAGCACATAGTGCCCGGGCGCCACGTCCGGATTGCGGGCAGTATAGTCGCGGTCGAGATAGGCGTCCTGCGTTTCGATGGTGAGCTTGCCGCCGTCCGGCATGGCGTCGCGGGCATTGATCGCCAGGTTGAGGATCGCCGATTCAAGCTGTGAAGCATCGATGAGCGAGCGCGGATCACCCGTCATGGTATCGACCTTGAGCTCGATGTTCTCCCCGATGGTGCGGGTGATGAGCTGCTCCATGCCCTTGACCATGGTGTTGATCGGCGTGTCGCGCGGCTCGAGTTCCTGCTTGCGGGCAAAGGCGAGAAGCTGCCGCGTCAGGTCCGAGCCCTTGCGGGCCGCATCAACCGCCTCGCCAAGGCGCTTCGTTGATTTCTCGTCGGCGTTGAGCTTGCCATCCAGAAGCTGCAAATTGCCGATGATGATGGTGAGAAGGTTGTTGAAGTCATGGGCAAGCCCGCCCGTGAGCTGGCCGACCGCTTCCATCTTCTGGGCGCGTTGCAGGCGCTCGTTGACGAGGCGGCGTTCCGTGACGTCAACGATCTGCACGATGAGTTGCTCGGTGGCGCCCTTGTCGTTCTTGACCGGGGCAACAGATGTGTCGCCATGCGCCACCCTGCCCTCCGGGCACATGTAGCGCAGTTCAAGCTGGAAGCTGGGTGTCTCGCCCGACAGGAGTTGCCGCAGGCCGTTGAGGAATTGCCCCCGGTCATCCTTGTGCAGGAGTTCGTCAAGGCTCCATGTCGCCGTTTCTATGTCCTTGCGCTCGAGGAAAGCCGTGAAGGCATCATTGGCATATTCGATCTGCCCGGTGGGCGAAACCACGGCCATGCCATGCACGCAAGCGGCAAAGGCAGTGCGGAAGCGCTGGTCGCTGTGGCCCGAGGCAAGGGCCTGGACCTTTTCATCAGTAATGTCGCGCAGGATGCAGATTGAGCGCTCGAGGCGGCCGCGCTCACCGCGATAGGCCGTCATCGATACGCGGATGGTGGCAAGCCCGCCGTCCTTGCGGATCATCAGCACCTCTTCGTCGCGGCAGGCGCCGGTGACGAGGTACTTGGGATAGATCGTGGTGACGAGATGGGTGCGCGATTCTGGTGGCAGGAACTCGCTGAAGGAACGGCCCTGCACGTCGCCCAGGTCATAGCCCAGCATCTCCAGCCAGGCGGTGTTTGCGGTGATGATGCGCCCGGACCCGTCCATGCAGTGCATGGCAAAGGACAGGTTGGTCAGCAGTTTTTCATAGGCCCCACCGTGCTGGTCGGGGAAGAAGGCGGGTGCGGCGGGCTTTGCAATCGAGGTCGGCTCGACACGCCAGGATGGCTGCGCGGCGCCCTTGTCTTCCCATGTGCTGAGACTGTGCACGTTCATGAGGGAAACTTTCTCCTAAGGTTTAGGAGACACTAACGCGGCGGCGGTTAACGGGTGATTTCCGCGGAATTTCCAATGCGAGCCTGAACTGCAATTACTGCTTGAGAGAGATTGCTTGGTAAATGAAAGTTAAAGGCGGCACGCTTTTCGCGTACCGCCTTCAGGGCGTCACCGGATGTTGCGAACACCTATCCGGCATGATGGGCATCTTTCGCCAGCTTCTCGAGCTGCCGTTCCTGCAGCGCCAGGACCGCATTGGTGCTGAGCGGAAGCGAAGCCGCCCAATGGATGTCCTCACGACGGGCACCGATGTCGCGAAGCAGGTGGTCGTCGAGCCGTTCCAGGCGGCGGACGGCCCGGCGGGCCTGCCAGTTCTGGTAAAGCCTCTCAAGGATGCCGGCACCGGAAAGGCTTCCGGACAGCTCGGCCTGATGCAGCGCATAGTCTCTCATGGCACATTTCTCCTCATCGCAAGAAAGTGATTTCCCTTGCGTTATCAGCCGCTTCTAGGCGGATCAGATGTCTTTCTGATGATCCCTATATGGCAGATTTCTATTGATCACTCAAACGAATGTATTTAATGTGATCGATATAGAACGTTGATGAGAGGTTCCCATGGTTCCCAATCTTGACATCGACCAGCTGAAGACATTTCTCGCCATCGCCGACACCGGCAGCTTCACCCGCGCCGCCGAGGAAGTGAACAAGACCCAGTCGGCCGTATCCATGCAGATGAAACGGCTCGAAGACACGGTCGGCCTGCCCCTCTTCATTCGTGATGGCCGTGGCGTGCGCCTGTCGCGCGAAGGTGACCGCCTTGTCGAACAGGCCCGCAGGCTGGCCGGACTCAATGACGACATCATGTCGGCCTTCACCAAGCCCGAGCTCAGCGGCACGGTGCGGCTGGGAACGCCTGATGATTATGCCGATCTCTTCCTGCCCGAAGTGATGGGACGCTTTGCGAGGTCGCATCCGCGCGTCACGGTGGATGTTGAATGCCTGTCGAGCGGGCGCCTCATGGAACTGATCGCCGAAGGCCAACTCGATGTCTCGCTCGTCACCTTCTGTGGCAAGGCACCGGAAGGTGATGTCATCCGCAACGAGAAACTGGTGTGGGTGACCTCGCAGCGCCACGCCGCCCATTGCCTCGATGTCGTTCCGCTAGCCACGGCTGATACAAATTGCGCCTGGCGCAAGCTTGCCACCTCCAGCCTCGACAAGCTCGACCGCAAATACCGCATCGCCTACACGAGCCCCAACCGCCTCGCCATTGATGCAGCCGTGCTGCAGGGCCTTGCAGTTGCCGCCATGGCCGACATCTGCGTGCGCCCTGGCATGCGCGTGCTCAAGGAAAGCGAAGGTTTTCCTGCGCTCGGCTCAATCGACATCGGCCTGCTCTACAAGGCCGGAAAGCCGGCACCTGCAACGCTTGCCCTCGCCCAGCACATCCGTGACAGCCTTGGCACCAACTCTGCCATGCGGGCTGCCGCCGAATGATCAGTGCGGGGTGCCGATGGCCTCCGCAACGACAGTCGCACTCAAGAGGCCGTCATCACTTTTGGCATCGGGCAGGTGTGACTTGCTGATGTGAACACTGAGCCTGGCGTTGCGCGCGCCGCGCCGGGTTGCTTCCGCAAGGGCAAGCCGCGAGGCCAGCGCCTCGGCCTCCTTCAGCGCCAATACGCCACTTCCGAACTGCTCTGAGCTTCCACCGCCATGCATGCGGAAGACGCCATTGCCGTCACCTTCAATGACGATGGTGACGCGGTCCGCTACCAGCGCCGAGGCAGCACCGACGGCATTGGCCACATCGCAGAAAGGCGCGAACACGACCTCGGCGCCGAGCCTCTTGCCCACTTCGCCGTAATAGATGCGCACCGGTCCGCCAACCGCAACGATGGGAAGCCGCGGTGTGATGGCAATCGTGGTGCGGCCAACCACGGGCGCGCCAGCACACACTGCCGCAACGAGCGGTGAGTTGTCCGCAATACCGCCCAGCGCCGTATCGAGAATGACCCGCGCCGACCTTGTGACGGTCCCTGCCCACACTTCACGGCAGAGTGCCGCGTGGGCAGCTTCATCGCCGGCTGTCATGGTGCGGAAACGATGCAGAAGCCTGGCCGCCAGCACCGCGGCATCACGGTTCCAGTTGTCCTGCAGGCCCAGCACATGGGCGGCGTCGGAAGGCGTGAAACCTGCGACCTGCACAAGCCCCTTGCGCCTGAGTGCGGTGAGCGCCCGCTGCGCCGAGCTTGCCACCGCCACCCTGCGGAGCGCGACCGGCCTTTCGCCGACAAGCTCCAGAATTTCTTTCTCGCGCAGGCTCAGGCCATGGGGTGGTGGCCGGTCATCCCTGCCGAAGGGCAGCACAACGAACTTTCCGAGCAGCGAGCCGCCCTCTGTTTCGGCAACATCTGCCTCGAGCATGGCGACGACTTCGGGAAAACGATCGGCCAGCAGCGACAGCGGCA
>CAZUKI010000149.1:1428-7166 GCA_964620785.1 uncultured Aestuariivirga sp. | reverse complement strand
TCCAGTGTCGGCGTGAAGACGAAGTGATCGGGGATGAGGCCGAACAGCGAGGTGGGCGAAAGCACCGGCGGCACCTGCAGCGCCAGTTCCTGCGGCTTGATCGAGGTGAAGATGATGAACAGCACCGGCAGGAAGTAGAGGAGGCTGACCAGCGCCACGCCAAGCGTGCGGCCCCAGCCGGACTCGCCGACATTGCCCGACTTGAAGAAGCCGATACGCTCCAGGAAAGATGAGGATCGGGCCATCGGTCAGGCTCCTGAACTGCGGCGGTTGGCGAGATAGAGGTAGAGGTTGGTCAGCACGATCACCATGAACAGCATCAGGTAGGAGATCGCGGCACCCTCGCTGGTCTTGTTCTGCTCATTGGCGATGCGGATCAGGTGGTAGGAGATGGTGAGCGTGTCATTGCCGCCCTTGGTGAGCAGGATCACCAGGTCAGCGAGCTTGAAGGCCTCGATGGTGCGGAACAGGAGCGCCAGCATGAGCAGGCCGCGGATATAGGGGAAGGTGATGTTCCAGAACTGGCGCCAGCCCGAGACACGGTCGATGGCCGCCGCCTCGTAGAGGAATTTCGGCACCGACACGAGGCCGGCAAGCACCAGCAGCATGACGAAGGGTGACCACATCCAGGCATCGGCAAACACGATACCGGCCACCGCACCCACCTTGTTGTCCATGAGGATGAACTGGTTGCCGGTGAGGTTGTTCATCACATAGCTGAGAAGCCCAAAGGTCGGGTCATAGTAATAGGTGAAGAACACGCCCGAGGCGACGACCGAGAGCATCATCGGTGTCAGCACCAGGATGAGCAGGTATTTGCGCAAGGGAAACTGCTTGGCGAAGAGCAGGGCGAGGAGGAAGCCCACGATCATCTGCGCCAGCACCGTGAAGATGACGAACATCGCGGTGTTGGTGAGCGCTGCCCAGTTGGCCGGGGCCGCGAGATCATTGGTCAGGGCCCTTGCATAGTTGGCAAGCCCCACGAAGCGGATCGTCTGCTGGTTCGACTGGTAGGCGAAGAACGACAGCCCCAGCGACCACAGCAGCGGAAAGATGTTCATGACGAAGAGGACGGCGATGGCGGGCGCCACCAGCAGGCCGCCGTAATAGCGGCGGCGGTAGGCGTTCATGGAGAAGGCCACAGCGATCAGGGCGGCCATGGCGCCGATCACCCAGAAGGAAACCGATGCGGGCAGCGCAAGCGCTGCGAGAATGGATACAACGAGCCCCGCAAGAAGCGCGAGCTTCCAGTTGCTGATGTCAAAGTCGAACAGGGCTGGAGCGGGAAGTTCCCGGACGGCGGTGTTCATGTGCCCCCAAATGCTGTCAGAAGGAAAGTGCCGGGACGCGCCGGTGTGGCGCGCCCCGTATTTTCACGTTACTGGATGAGGCCGGAGTTCTTCAGCAGGTCCTGCTGGAACTTGGCAACGTTGTCCAGGGTCGTCTTGGCGTCCTGCTTGCCAGTGATGGCAAGGTCGAACTGGTCCTGCTGCTGCGTCAGGAGCTCGAAGAACTGCGGGATGTGCCAGACGTCCTTCTGCCAGTCGAGCTGCGAAGCCCAAGCGCGGTTCCAGGGACGGTAGGTCACATACTTCGGATCGGTATAGACCGACTTGACCGCCGACTGGCCGCCACCGGCCGCGAACTGGTTCTGGATGTCCGGAGACAGCCACCACTTCACGAAGTCCATGGCTTCCTTGTTCTGCAGGTCGGTGTTCCAGGTCATGAGCACGAAGGGCTGACCACCGAGGTTCTGCCAACGGATGATCTTGCCATCGGCGCCGCGCAGGCCAGGAGCCTGGCCGAACACCAGCTTGTCGGAAACCTTGGACGACTTCGGATCAAGCGAAGCTTCACCGAGGCCGATCCAGTCCACGTTGAGGGCAACCTTGCCTTCACGGAACAGTTCGTCCGACTTGAAGATGTCCATGGTGCCGGTACGCGCCACGGGCGGCATGTACTGGATCAGGCGCAGATAGTGGTCGAGACCCTTGATTGCTTCCGGCGAGTTCACAACGCCTTCGGCCTGGCCATTCGGGATCTTGGTTTCATCGAAGGTGTTGCCACCATACTGCCAGATGAAGCCGTTGATCTGCATGGAGGAGAAGTCGTAGGCCTTGCCGGCCTGATAGGCGATGCCATAGAAATCGTCGTCCAGCACCTGGCCGGCGAGCTTTTCGCCCTTCTTGCGCTGGAAGAACTGGCCGATCTTTTCAAACATGTCCCAGTCGACATCATCAAGCTCTTCGCCGGTGCAGGGAAGCTTCTGGTTGAACTTCGCCTGGAACGCCGCTTGTTCTTCCTCGTTGCAGAGGACGTCCTTGCGACCGTAGGTCACCAACACGTCCGGGAACTGCGGGAAGCCGTAGATGTTCGCCGTCGTATAGGGATAGGTGGAGTAGGCGTTGAAGAAGGACGGATGGATTTCCGCCAGCGTCGCCTTCAGCGCCGGGTCTGCATCGATGAAGTCATTCACCTTGCGGAAATAGCCGCCTTCAACGAAGGCACCAAGCCACTGCGAATCCGACACCGACATGTTGTACTTCTGCTCGCCGGAGGTGAGCGAAGCGTTGACGCGGGTGTAGAAGTCCGGCCACGGGATGAAGTCAACGTCGAGCTTCACGGTGTTGCCGGATGGCGGCTTGTACTGCTCGTCGAAGAACTTCTTCATGATGCGCGTTGGCGGCCAATCCGGCACCGCCATCGTCAGTGTTACGTCTTCGGCGGAGGCGATCGTGGCACCTCCCACCATCAGCGTTGCCGCAAAGCCTGCGGCCGTCGCTAATCCTTTCAGTCTCATCATCACGGTCATCTTGAGGTTTCCTCCCTTGTTACCGTTTTCCTTCTGGCGCACCTGCGTCAGGCAATTGCCTGGCCACTGGAAGCGCGGAAGATGTGGATCTTGTTCTTGTCGAAAGTGATGTTGGTCTTGTCGCCAGGCTTGAGCCCCTGCGCCTTGCTTTCCGGCAGGACGATGCGCAGTGTTTCACCGCCGCTCTCGACCGAGACAACAGTGACGTCGCCCAACGGCTCGAGAAGGTGGATGCGTGAAGCGATGGCACCGCCCGCCTTGCCGGCCAGCGTGATGTCACTGGGCCTGATGCCCATGATCGCCTTTTCGCCCGAAGCGGACTTTAGATTGCGCCCCGTGAAGGTGCCGAGCGGAGTATCGATTGACTTGCCATCCTTGGCCACGGTTGCCGCGATCATGTTCATGTGCGGCGCGCCGATCTTGCCCGCCACATAGGTATCCGCGGGGCTTTCGTAGAGTTCGTCGGGCGTGCCGCGCTGCACCACTGCGCCATCACGCATGACGGCGATTTCCTCGCCCATCGACAGGGCTTCCAGTTCGTCGGGTGTCGCATAGACAATGGTGAGGCCGAACTGGCGGTGCAGGCGCTTCAACTCGGCGCGCATGTCATGGCGCAGCTTGGCGTCAAGGTTGGTCAGCGGTTCATCGAGCAGGAGAATCTTGGGGCGCCGCACCAGGGAGCGTCCGAGCGCCACGCGCTGCTGTTCGCCGCCCGACAGGGTGTTGGGCTTGCGGTCCACCTTGTGGGCCAGCTTGAGCATGGTGGCGGTTTCCATGACCCGGCGCTTGATCTCGTCGGCGGAAACACCTTCCTCGCGCAGCGGGTAGGCAAAGTTGTCGAACACCGAGAGGTGCGGGTAAAGCGCGAAGGACTGGAAGACCATCGAGACACCACGGCCCTTGATCGGCTCATGCGTCCAGTCCTTGCCGAAAATCTCGACGCGTCCCTGATCCGGCGGCACAAGCCCGGCAATGGTGCGCAGCGTCGTCGTCTTTCCGACCGAGCTTGGCCCGAAAAGCACGAAGAAGCGGCCCTCGGCCACGTTGAAGGACATGTTCTCGAGTGCGCGCACACGGCCATAGGCCTTGCTTACTCCCGTCAGGCGCAATGCGTCTGAACTCATCCGCTCAATGTCTCCTTCCCCAAAAGACAGCAGGCACTATCGGTGCTGCATGTTGTCGTTGCAAGTGAACAATTCACTGTTGTGAAACTCCATAGGCACGATTGCCCAAGGTTTCAGCAGCGTTCACTTGGCGCTTTCCCATTGGCCAGTGCGCGCCGACTTCAGCACGGCGTCCGTCACCAGGTCGGTGGCGAGCGCATCCCTGAAGGTGGGCGCGGCAGGCTGGCCGCCATCAAGGCTCTGGATGAAGTCCGCGGCCTGGTGAACGAAGCTGTGTTCATATCCAATCTGCAGGCCGGGAACCCACCACTTGCTCATGTAAGGGTGCTCGCCGTCGGTGATGTGAATGGAACGCCAGCCGCGCGTTGGGCCTTCATCGCGGTGATCAAAATATTGCAGGCGGTGCAGGTCATGCAGGTCCCAGAAGATCGAGGCTTTCTCGCCGTTGATCTCCAGGGTGTAGAGGGCCTTGTGGCCACGCGCATAACGGGTCGCCTCAAAGTTGGCGAGCGAGCCGTTGCTGAAGCGCGCGAGGAACAGGCTGGCGTCGTCGATGCCGACCTTTTCACTCTTGCCCGTCAGGTTGTGCATGCGCTCCTTGATGAAGGTCTCGGTCATGCCGACAACCTTGTCGATGTCACCATTGAGCCACATGGCTGTGTCGATGCAGTGGGCGAGAAGGTCCCCGGTCACACCGCTTCCCGCCACGCCCACGTCAAGCCGCCACAGTCCTTGTCCGCCCTGCGGAAGATCCGCAGAAATCGTCCAGTCCTGCAAAAACTTGGCACGGTAGTGAAAGATCTTGCCAAGCTTGCCTTCGTCGATGAGCTGCTTGGCGAACGTTACCGCGGGGACGCGGCGGTAATTGTACCAGACCATGTTGGCGACCTTGGCCTTTTCGACCGCCGACACCATCTCCCGGCTTTCGGCCGCGTTGCGGCCCAGCGGCTTCTCGCACATGATCATCTTGCCCGCCGCGGCGGCGGCCAGCGCGATTTCCTTGTGCATGTCGTTGGGAGCGGCGATGTCGATGAGGTCGATGTCCTTGCGCTCGATGAGCTTGCGCCAGTCTGTCTCGGTCGATTCATAGCCCCATTGAGCGGCGAAGGGCGCAAGCTTCTCGGCATTGCGCGCACAGGCCGCCTTGAGCACCGGTTCATAGGGCAGGTCGAAGAAATGCGGCGCCTGCGAGAAGGCGTTGGAGTGGGCCCGGCCCATGAAGCCGTAGCCGACCATGCCGATGTTCAGTTTCTTCTTGTTCGAAGTCTTGGCCATCACGCCACCCAACCGTGCTTGTCGCGCACCTTGATCATCGTGGCGAGAATGTCATTCCAGGTTTTCTGTTTCATCATCACTTCATTGGGGAACATGCAGCCATCCCAGCAGATGTGCCGGAAGGCCTTGGTCAGTTCGCCGTTGCCGTCGCGCAGCCAGAGTCCTGCGTGCTTGGGAATGTCGAGTTTGCCGTTGGGGTCCGTCACCATGCAGTGGCGGCCGGTCTTGTCGTGATAGCCGAGGCCCTTCACGGTGCCATCGTTCTGCGCCACATGGAAATCGATGGTCCAGGGACGCAGCGCATCCGTCATCTTCTTCAGCGCTTCATCAAGCTGCTTCTTGTTCTTCCAGTTGTACTTGGCGGGAAGCAGGCGGGCCTTCGGGGCATTGTAGCCCATGGTGTAGAGCAGGGTGTGGGCCATGTCGGCCTGGAAGCCGATGGTCTGCGGCCGGTCGGTTTCCTCGAGCGTGTCGATCATCGCCTTCCATGAATGCATGCCGCCCCAGCAGATCTCGCCTTCGGCGGC
>CAZUKI010000149.1:0-1328 GCA_964620785.1 uncultured Aestuariivirga sp. | reverse complement strand
GGTGCTACTATTGAACCAATGACGAGGTTGCGCCTGGCCACCCGTTCGGCCAGCCTCTTGATTTCATCGTCCGTGCAGTCAATGTTGGTGTGGGGCCCGACATGGAAGATATCAACACCGTCAAACTTGACGCCGCCAACCTCGGCTTTTGCCGTCAGGTCGAGCAGGGCATCGAGTTCAATGCCCGGTTCCGAATCCGGCCCCTTGCCCACAAGCCCCGGCCACATGGCATTGTGGAGCTTGGGAAAATTGTTCTTTGACATGCCTCGTCGTCCTCCCGGAATTTCTGTTTTTTTCAATCATAGGACGGATTCTCGTTTGCTGTCTACAACTGATATATTAGTATGGCAGTCAAGATGATCCTGCGCAGCCACAGTGAAGCAGAGCGCCGCGTCTCCCTCCGGGACCAGGTTTATGGTGTGCTGCGCCATCGCATCATCACGGGGGAAATCCCGCCCGGCGGCGACATTGACGACAAGGAAGTGGCGGGCCAGCTCGGCATTTCCCGCACCCCCGTGCGCGAGGCCATCAAGAAGCTGAGCGATGAACGCCTGGTCGATGTTGTCGCCCAGTCAGGAACGCGCGCCAGCCGCATCGACCGCCAGGAAGTGCAGCAGGCCTATCTCATTCGCCGCGCCCTCGAGATGGAAAGTGCGGCCCAGGCGGCGATGAACATGTCGGCCAAGCATGCCGAAGCCCTCAACAGCAATCTCGCCGAGCACACCAAGGCGATCGAGCAGAAGCGCTTCGCCGATGCAATCGCGGTCGATGACAGCTTCCACCGCTACATCGCCGGCATCAGCAACCTGAACAGGTTGTGGAACACCGTCGAGATCTCAAAGGCAGAGCTGGATCGCTGCCGCCACATGATGATGCCGCGGGCGGGCGAGGCTGATCTGACGCTGAAACAGCACCGCGACGTTATCCGCCATCTGCAGGGCGGCGATGCCGAGGCGGCGCGCCAGGCCATGGCCCGGCACCTCGATGCGGCCTACGGCAATACCGTCAAGATGCTCGACAACGAAAGCGCCGGTTCCTTTGCGCCGTTTACGACGCCAGGCCTTCGAGAAGCCGGGCAATAGCCTCCGCACCGGGATCATTGATGCCCTTGAGATTGCTCTCCGACACATAGGACGAGCGCCCGGCGCGGGCCCGCGTCATGCCTGCCGTGGCATCGGCACCACTGCGCGCGGCTTTCGCGGCGGTGGTGAGCGAGCCTGATTTCTCCAGTTCGGCGAGCGCCGGGATGAGCGCATCGACCATGGTGCGGTCGCCGGGATTGGCGCCGCCATAGTCGCGCATGCGCTGCAGGCCCGCCTGAAGTGCCG
>CAZUKI010000148.1:0-7199 GCA_964620785.1 uncultured Aestuariivirga sp. | reverse complement strand
GCATCGTCGGCCACATGATAACCTGCTGGCACATGCGAGCGAAGCTCTTCCGAGGCACCTGAAGGTACCGGTGCCGGCTCGCGGCGCAGACGGTCAATGACTTCGCGAAGGCGCTGCGTTGCCTCAGCAACAGTATCACCGGCCACAACCAGGCCGTGATTCTGCAGCAGCAAAACGGATGTTTCGGGGCGGATCACTTCCCGAATGGCCCGCGACAGATGAAGGCCGGGCCTGGCATAAGGCACGAAGGCCCAATCGAGACCCTGCATTTTCCCGGCAACCGCCTGCTTGGCGTTTTCAAGGATCATCCATGCAATGGTGTTCACGCAATGCACATGCAAGACGACCCGCTGACGCATCAGCCCATGAACGGACGTTTCAATGGAGGGCCGCAAACCTGACGTGTTGAGGTCTTGCCTGACGAAAGCTGTGCAGGATTCACATTCAGGATCGTCCCGGAGCAAGGCTGCCGTCAGCGACGGGATGTCCAGCGGCACGAATATGTCCTTGCGGGCCGCATCGCTCAGCCAGGTACCGGACGCCTTGATCCACATGGTGCCATCAATCTTGATGGAGGTGTTGCCGCCGGCCCCCTGGACCAGCAGCGGATCGGCACCAAGACTTGCCGAAATCGAACGAAGCTCTGCAAACGGCTCTGTCATCTTCACGCCAGGAGTTTTCTGACGGCAGTCTTCCAGCCTGCGTATTTCAATTCGCGCTGCTCCGCCTTCATGCGGGGCACGAACCTCCTGCCCTTCTTCCACGTCCTCGCGAAGTCTTCAGGCCCAGGCAGCAATCCTGCCTGGAGCCCCGCCAGATATGCCGCTCCCAATGCCGTGGTCTCCAGCACAGTCGGACGATCAACCGGCGCGTTCAGAATGTCGGCAAGGCACTGCATGGTCCAGTCCGAAGCTGTCATGCCGCCATCAACACGCAACACAGTCTCGCCGGAACCACCCCAGTCTTTCTGCATCGCCTCGAGGAGGTCGCGCGTCTGAAAACAAACCGATTCAAGCGCGGCCCTCGCCAGTTCGCGCGACGTCGTGGCGCGCGTGAGGCCGAAGATCGCACCGCGTGCATCAGCATTCCAATATGGCGCCCCGAGCCCGACGAAGGCTGGCACCATGTAGACATTCTGGTTTGCATCTGCCTTTTTGGCGAGATCTCCAGAGCTTGCAGCCTTGTCCAAGACCTTCAGGCCATCGCGCAGCCACTGAACGGCCGCTCCTGCAATGAAGATTGCACCTTCGAGTGCGTAGGTGCGCTTTCCGCCGAGCTGGTAGCCGACTGTCGTCAGCAGGCGATTGCGCGACGGCACTGCCGTGTTACCAGTGTTGAGTAGCGCAAAGCAGCCGGTGCCGTATGTTGATTTCATCATGCCGGGCTTGAAGCAGGCCTGACCGATCATCGCCGCTTGCTGGTCTCCGGCAACACCGCCGATGGGAATGGCATGGCCGAAGTGCCTGGCGTCAGCGGTGCCAAAGTCAGCAGCACAATCCTTCACATCTGGCAGCAGGCTTCTGGGAATATTGAGAATGCTCAGAAGTTCTTCATCCCAAGCGCCGGTGTGGATGTTGTAGAGCAAGGTTCGCGATGCATTGGTTGCATCCGTCGCGTGAACCTTGCCTCCCGTGAGCCGCCAGATCAGAAAACTGTCAATCGTCCCGAATGCGAGTTCGCCAGCTTCAGCCCGTGCCCGCGCGCCTTTGACATTATCCAGCAACCAGGCGAGTTTCGTTCCCGAGAAATATGGATCAAGCAACAGACCGGTCTTTGCGGTGAAAGCTGATTCCTTGCCGTCTGCTTTCAGTCTTGCACAGTGCTCTGCCGTGCGCCGGTCTTGCCAAACTATGGCGCGGTGAATTGGTTTGCCCGATTTCCGATCCCAGACAACCACGGTTTCGCGCTGGTTGGTGATGCCGATGGCAGCAATCTGTTGCGGCTTCTTTCCGGCTTTCTTCAAAGCGGCCTTGCAGACTGTCAGGACGGAGCGCCAAATCTCCTCCGCGTCATGTTCCACCCAACCTGATTTTGGAAAGTATTGCCTGAACTCAAGCTGACCGGAGCCCCGCGGCTTCAACTTGCGATCAAAGACGATCGCTCTCGACGATGTCGTTCCCTGGTCAATGGCAAGGATGTGCGATGTCATGCCTTGCGCTTCCCTGCGCGTTTCTTTGCAGGCACAGGCGTGTCCTGCTCACGCGACCTTTCTTCCATGTAGTTCCGAAAAGCCGTCACCTCATCGCTGCTCATATGCAGCCCCAGCTTCGATCGCCGCCACAGGATATCATCCGCGGTGACCGCCCATTCCTTGGCCACGAGATATTCGATTTCCCGCTCACAAAGCGGGCCAAACCATTGACCGAGGTCTGCGGCAAAGCGTGCCTCGCCGAGAATTGCCGGAACCTCCGAACCATAGGCCTTGAACAACCTGGTGACGTTCTGCGCTTTCAGGAACGAGTAGCGCTCTTGCAGGAGGCGTAACTGTTCGGCGACCGCCTCAAATGACAAGCCGCCTCCGGGAAGTTTTGCTTGCGCCGTCCAGGCCGGTCCCATCTTGGAAAAATGCGGCTGCAATTCCGACAGTGCTGACTCCGCAAGTTTACGGAAAGTCGTGATCTTGCCGCCGAAGACAGAAAGCAACGGCGCTCCGCCCTGCGGCGCATCCAGCTTCAGCACATAATCCCTGGTGGCTTCCTGAGCCTTGCTTGCACCGTCGTCATAGAGCGGCCGAATTCCGGAGTACGACCAGCGTATCTGGGCGCGGGTTACTGGCTTGCGGAAGTATTCGCTGACAGATGCCAGCAAGTAGTCGGTTTCGGCATCGCTGATGCTGGGGCGTACGCCGGGATTCTTGTAGTCTTCGTCAGTCGTGCCAATGAGCGTGTAGTTGTACTCATAGGGAATGGCAAAGCAGATGCGACCGTCAGCGTTTTGAAAGATGTAGCAACGGTCATGGTCATAGAGCCGATCAACGACGAGGTGGCTTCCCTTCACCAACCGTATGCCAGCAGGGTTGTTCAGGCCGATCACGCTGCCCAGAACGTCACTGACCCAGGGTCCGGCTGCGTTGACCAAGGCGCGTGCACGGACTTCCTCGGTCTTTTCGCCAGAACTGATGGTTATAAGCCATTCCAGGCCCTCACGGCGCGCCGACAATACCTTTGTGCGTGTCCTGATCACCGCGCCCTTCTCATGGGCGGCACGGGCATTGAGGGCGACCAGCCTGGCGTCTTCCACCCAGCAGTCGGAATATTCATAGGCACGCGTGAACTCGTCCTTGAGCGGCTTGCCCACGACATCGGAAGTGAGATCGATGCTTCTCGTTCCCGGAAGAATCTTCCTGCCTCCCAAATGATCATAGAGGAACAGGCCAAGCCTGATCATCCAGCGTGGGCGCAAGCCCTCATGGTGTGGCAGCACAAAGCGAAGCGGCCAGATGATGTGGGGGGCAGATTGCAGCAGCACTTCCCGTTCGATCAAAGCTTCGCGCACCAAGCGGAATTCATAGTGTTCCAGATAGCGCAGGCCGCCGTGGATGAGTTTCGTGGAAGCCGACGATGTGCCAGACGCCAGGTCATCCTGTTCAGCCAGGAATACGGAGAGGCCGCGCCCTGCTGCGTCCCGGGCGATGCCGCAGCCATTGATGCCGCCGCCAATGATGAAAAGATCGTAAGTCATTCAGGCTCTGGTCTCAAAATTTTCCGGGCCATCGGCCTCGACTACATCTAGTGACACACCATTGTGCCGGCACAGTTCGATGATCGGCTCCGGTGGGGGCCGGTCAGTAACGAAATTGTCTACCTGGGAAATGTGACCGATGCGCACGGGTGCTGAACGCGTGAACTTCATGGAGTCCGCCACAAGAATGAGGCTGCGGGAATTCTCCATGATGGCCTGGGCCGCCCTTACTTCGCGCACGTCGAAATCAAGAAGCGAGCCATCATCATCTATTGCCGAAACACCCATGACGGCGTGATCAACCTTGAATTGTCGTATGGTATCGACAGTGGTTTCACCGACAATACCGCCATCCGCTTTCCGCAGCGTACCGCCAACAATCAGCACGTCAATCTTTGCGCAAGGCATCAGCGTCTGCGCCACGTGAATGTTGTTGGTAATGACCAGAAGACCTTCATGATGGATCAGCGAACGCGCAACTTCCTCGGTCGTCGTGCCAATATTGATGAAGAGCGAACAGTTGTTCGGAATAAGGGATGCCGCCCGCCGCCCGATCTTGTGCTTTTCATTGGAGGCAATTTGGCGCCGTGCCTCATAGGCCATGTTTTCGACGCCGGAGGACAGCATCGCGCCCCCATGGGTACGCGCCAAAAGCTTGCCGTCGCAAAGTTCGTTCAGATCCTTGCGGATCGTCTGCGGCGTGACCTCAAAGCGTTCGGCCAGTTCATCTACACCGACGTTTCCACTTTGCCGCGCGATGGCGAGAATCTGCTGTTGACGTGGGGTTAGGGCGAACATGACGGACTAACTTCAATAGCTGCCTGCTAAAAGTGATTGTTTCACTTTTTTTCGTTTGCTGCAAGTTTTTTGCAGATGCGAGATGGTTTGTTTTCGTTTTGAGCCACTTGACGTTCGATTTTTTTCGTTTGATAGTTTCTCCACACCTTGCAGGTGTAAGAAACAATACAGGGAGGACTCTCATGAAGATGAAGCTTTTGGCTTCTGCGGCGGTTGGGCTGGCGCTTTTCACGGCGCCAAGCTTTGCCGATGTCGATGCAGCCAAGCGGTGGATCGATAGCGAATTCACGATTTCGTCGCTGTCCAAGGACGACCAGCTGAAGGAGATGGAATGGTTCATCAAGGCCGCCGAACCCTTCAAAGGCATGGAAATCAACGTTCTGTCGGAAGGCATCCCAACACACGACTACGAATCCAAGGTGCTGACAAAGGCGTTTGAGGAAATCACCGGCATCAAGGTCAACCACCAGATCCTCGGTGAAGGCGAAGTCGTCCAGGCCGTGCAAACCCAGATGCAGACGAACCGCAACCTTTATGACGGCTACGTCAATGACTCCGATCTCATCGGTACCCATTCCAGGTTGCAGCAGACCTATAACCTGTCGGACCAGATGGCAGGCGACTGGAAGGACGTGACCAATCCCGGCCTCGACCTCGATGACTTCATCGGCAAGCAGTTCACGACCGGCCCGGACGGCAAACTCTACCAGCTGCCGGATCAGCAGTTTGCGAACCTCTACTGGTTCCGCAAGGACTGGTTTGACCGCGCCGATCTCAAGGAAAAGTTCAAGGCCAAGTATGGCTATGACCTTGGCGTTCCCGTCAACTGGTCAGCCTATGAGGACATCGCGCAGTTCTTCACCGATGACGTGAAGGAAATCGACGGCGTCAAGATCTACGGCCACATGGACTACGGCAAGCGCGCGCCCGACCTCGGCTGGCGCATGACGGACGCATGGCTTTCCATGGCCGGCACCGGTTCGACGGGTGAGCCAAACGGCATCCCGATCGACGAATGGGGAATCCGCATGGAAAAGGGTTCTTGCAACCCGGCCGGCTCATCGGTGTCGCGTGGCGGCGAAGCCAACGGCCCGGCGTCAGTCTTTGCCATCGCCAAGTGGGATGAATGGCTCCGCAAATATGCTCCTCCGGGAGCAGCCGACTACGACTTCTACCAGTCGCTGCCGGCCCTGAGCCAAGGCAACGTGGCACAGCAGATCTTCTGGTACACGGCATTCACCGCCTCGATGGTGGCGCCGAAGTCGGCAGGCAACAACACTGTCGATGACCAGGACAATCCGCTGTGGCGCATGGCACCTTCGCCACATGGCCCCTACTGGAAGGAAGGCCAGAAGATTGGCTACCAGGACGTGGGTTCGTGGACCATCCTGAAGTCGACACCCGCCGATCGCGCCAAGGCCGCCTGGCTTTACGCGCAGTTTGCCGTGTCCAAGACCGTCGATGGCAAGAAGAGCGATGTCGGCCTGACCTTCATCCGCAACTCGACTGTCAATCTGCAGCACTTCAGCGACCGGGCCCCCAAGCTCGGCGGCCTCGTGGAGTTCTATCGCTCCCCGGACCGGGTGCGCTGGTCGCCAACCGGCATCAACGTGCCTGACTATCCGAAGCTGGCGCAGATCTGGTGGCAGCAGATCGGTGACGTGAACTCCGGCGCCTTCACGCCGCAGGAGGCCATGGACCGGCTTGCCGAGGAAATGGACATCACCATGTCTCGCATGGAAGCCGCGGACAAGGCCAACAACACCTATGGTGGTTGCGGCCCGCGTCTGAATGAGGCCAAGGATCCTTCCGAATGGCTCGGCAAGGAAGGCGGCCCCAAGGCCAAGCTCGAGAACGAGAAGGAACAGGGCGTGACGGTGGCCTATGAGGACATCATCAAGCGCTGGCAGCAGTAACCTCCACAGCTGACAGACTGAAAGCCGGGATGGAGGGTTTCACCGTCCCGGCTTTTTCATGCTAGTGTTTTTTCTGAAGCACCTTCACTCAGGCGGCCATGTACAATGTCACTTGAACTGAAAGGCGTAACGAAGCGTCTTGGCGCCGATACGCACATTTACCCCTCGGACATTGCTTTCCCCGACGGCTCTTTCAATGTTCTGCTCGGCGCCACGCGCGCCGGCAAGACTACATTGATGCAGCTGATGGCGGGCATTCAACAGCCGACAGCAGGTGAAGTCTGGCACGGCGGGAAGAATGTAACTCACGTTCCTGTTCAGAAACGCAACGTCTCAATGGTCTACCAGCAGTTCATCAACTATCCGATGATGAACGTTTTCGAGAACATTGCCTCGCCCTTGCGCGTCACGCGCAATTCCGAAGCCGAGATCAAGAAAAGGGTCGGTGCGGCAGCGGAATTGCTTCGGCTTACGCCGATGCTTGGGCGCAAACCGTCGGAACTCTCGGGTGGCCAGCAGCAGCGCACGGCGATTGCACGGGCCATCGTGAAGGATTCAAGCCTCATCTTTCTTGACGAGCCATTGGCCAACCTGGACTACAAGCTGCGTGAAGAATTGCGCGACGAACTGCCCAAGATTTTTGCCGGCCGCAGCTCCATCGTCTTCTATGCAACGACAGAACCACAGGAAGCGCTTCTGTTCGGCGGCAACACCCTGACGCTTCACGAAGGCCGTGTCACGCAATATGGGCCGACGGCGGAAACCTATCGCAAACCAAATTCGCTCACCTCGGCGCAGGTCTTC
>CAZUKI010000147.1:4475-7203 GCA_964620785.1 uncultured Aestuariivirga sp. | reverse complement strand
GGAAGGCAGCGGCGGCATGCGCGTCAACCGCGGTGTCCTGATTGGCGATAAGGTCGGCAGCAGTCAGATTTGCCGCATGTTGCAGCAGCAATCTTGCATCCAGCGCCGGAGCCGCAACACCTGCATGGGCCAGCCTCTGCCGGCCTTCCGCGAGGATTTCCTTAACCGTTGGCATCCTGCTCTGCCAGAAGCTCTGCCTGATGGTGTGTGACCAGTGCGTCAATCACCTCTTCAAGTGCCGGTCCTTCGATGATTTCAGGCAGCTTGTAGAGGGTCAGGTTGATGCGATGGTCGGTCAGGCGCCCTTGCGGAAAATTATAGGTGCGAATGCGTTCCGAGCGATCACCTGAACCCACCTGGCCCTTGCGCGCCGCCGATCTTTCAGCATCAAGGCGTGCCCGCTCGGCTTCGTAAAGTCTGGCCCGCAGGATTTTCATGGCCTTGTTCTTGTTCTTGAGCTGCGATTTCTCGTCTTGCTGGGCAACCGCAATGCCCGTCGGAATATGGGTGATGCGAACTGCCGAGTCCGTGGTGTTGACCGACTGGCCACCTGGCCCCGACGAGCGATAGACATCGATCCTCAGGTCCTTGTCCTCGATCTTGATATCCACTTCCTCCGCTTCCGGTAGCACCGCGACCGTTGCCGCGGATGTGTGGATGCGGCCCTGGGTTTCCGTGGCAGGCACGCGCTGCACGCGATGCACGCCCGATTCGAACTTCAGCCGCGCATAGGCGCCCGCGCCATAGACATTGGCGATGATCTCCTTGTAGCCGCCGTGTTCGCCGTCGCTTGCTGAGATCACCTCGACGCGCCAGCCCTTGGCCGCCGCATAGCGCTGGTACATGCGGAAAAGATCGCCCGCGAAGATGGCTGCCTCATCCCCGCCCGTGCCAGCCCTGAGTTCCAGGATGACGTTGCGCTCGTCGGCGGCGTCCTTGGGCAGAAGCATGAGCCGCAGATTTTGTTCAAGCTCCTCGATTTTCGCGGCAAGGACAGGCTTTTCGGCCTCAGCCATGCTGGCAAGCTCGCCGCCCGCCGCAATCATGTCGGCAAGTCCCGCCTCTTCCTGGTAGGCCGCTTTCAGCGACTGGGCCGCCTTCGCAGTAGGCTCCAGCTCCGCATAATCCTTGGAGAGCTTGACGAAGGCCTCGCCGGTTGCCCCCGATGACAGGGCGTGCTCAACGCCCGCAAAGCGTTCAATGATGCGGTCAAGTTTCTCGGCGGGAAGGGCTGTCATGGCGGCGGGCTTCTAACCCACCGCAATTCTCCCTGCAAACGGTTCGGCTATGAGTGCCGTGCCTCGAGCGTCTTGACGTCGAGGGGCTCGGCGGCAAGGACAGCACCCGGCTCGCCGAGTACACCCTTCTCGACGCCATCGATCAGGTACTGGATGGCGCCGCCATCCTGCACGGTCGCGACAAGCCCAGGCTTGTCCGGAACGCGATAGATGTCATCCTTGTTGAGGAGTTGCGTGGCGATACGGTTGCCCTTGCCGTCTTCGATCAACAGCCAGATGGCGCGCGTGGCCTTGAGAATGACGCGCGACTGGTCCTCGGCAGCGCCGTAGATACGTCCGCCCTCGAGGCCATCGCCCGGCATTGCCGGAGGTTCGATGGGCGTTGCTGCGGGATCATCGCCAACACTGTCGATATTCTTCTGGATGAAGGCCCCCATGATATCTGGGTCGAGTTGCGGCATTCCATCATCGGGATTCGAATCCGGGCCGTCCGCAGCCAGTGGCGCTCCTTCAAGTGGCGCTTCCGTGACCTGCACCGTTGCACTGTCGCTGCCCGTCGAGGCCGTCGGCATGGGATCGCTGGCCGTGTCAGGCGCAATCTGTTCCACGTCCGCGACCTGCGCGGTGGGCGGCTGCGACAGATCTGCCGGAACGAAAACCCAGGCAAGGCCGGAGAACAGCAGGAAGGCCGCGGCAACCGAGGCAACGATGCCGCCATTGCCACCGGGCAGGTGTGGAAAGTTCGGCAATCGCATGGAAATCGGCGGAAGTTTCACGAACTTGCCGAAGCTCAGCACCTTGGCGCTTGTAAGGGGGGCAGGCTGGGCCGGATGCAGTTGCGGCGCCAGCTCAGGCTGCGGCAGGAAACTGATGTAGTGCTCAAGCAGGGGTTCGGGCTCGAACCCCAGGTAATCCGCATAGGCGGCGATCATTTCCAGCGCGTCGATGCGCGTCGGCATGCGCGTCATGTCGCCGAATTCGATGGCCTCGAGGTGATAGGGGTGAATGCCGACGTCTTCGCCGGCCTGCTCAAGTGAAAGGCCGCGCGTTTCCCGTTCGCGCTGCAGGAACCAGCCGGCCTCGCCCGCAGGATCCTGGCTGCCGTCTGGTTTCAGCCGCGCGAGGGGGTCCGCATGTCCAATATCCAAATCCGGAATCTGCGGTTCCTGTTTGCGTGCAACCATGACTCTTCACCTTCGGGCGGCAAATGCCGCCTTACCCACCACTAACCAGAGATGAACAATGGCCGAGAATGGTGAATGATGCCCTAACGTCGGGCCGATTTCAGCTTGATCCCGATCAAGGCGCACACCGCCCGGACCATCTAGATTTGAAGGACAACGGAGGATCGGTTTCGTGAAAGACGCCCACAGAAAGACTTGGATTGTTGTTGCCGACGGCGCCCAAGCGCGCATTCTGCTCAATGTGCATCGCGATGAGGGAGCTGTAGAACTGCCACTTGTCAGCGCCAGCGAGCCGAGACTGGCATC
>CAZUKI010000147.1:0-4375 GCA_964620785.1 uncultured Aestuariivirga sp. | reverse complement strand
CGGTGCGCGGGAAGCTGCCTCTCTGAGGCGGCTACAGAACAACGCCGTTGCGTCCGGCAAATTCCAGAAGGTCGGCCCTGAGCGAATGCAGCGGCGATTGCAGCAGCGGCTTCATGTAGGCCCAGAGCTTGTTGCGGTCGAGGGAACGGATCATCGCCTTCACCGGGCCGACACCGGCCGGCACCATGCTCATGGAAACGAGCCCCACGCCAACGAGACCCATGGCCTCGAGCGGCCGCCCGCCAAGTTCGCCGCACAGCGTCACGGATTTCTTGTGCGCCGCCGCCTTCTCGACGATCTGCCGCACGGCGCCAAGCGCCGCCGGGCTCAGGGGATCATAGCGCCCCGCGAGTTTTGGGTTGCCCCTGTCTGAAGCAAACAGGAACTGCACCAGGTCATTGGAGCCGATTGAAGCGAAATCAACGAGCGGCAGCAGCTGGTCCAGTTGCCAGAGCAGAGACGGTATCTCGACCATCACCCCGAGCTTGAGCGAGCGCGGCAA
Organism: uncultured Aestuariivirga sp.; assembly: GCA_964620785.1. Lineage (GTDB taxonomy): Bacteria > Pseudomonadota > Alphaproteobacteria > Rhizobiales > Aestuariivirgaceae > Aestuariivirga. The sequence goes on along the minus strand of CAZUKI010000147.1, from coordinate 3,873 downwards.
CACATGACCACGCTGCACGAGATAGGATTTCTCAAGATCGACGATGTTCTTGCATTGCTGGAATTCCGCGACATCGGCGATCATCGGGAACATGATCTTGAGATCCTTGCCGGCCGCGGCCAGCAACATGGCGCGAATCTGCAGGCGGAGAAGGGCTGGCCGCTCCAGGGCCATGCGGATCGAGCGCCAGCCGAGTGCCGGGTTTTCTTCCTTGGGCTGGCGCAGGTAGGGCAGCACCTTGTCGGCGCCGATGTCGAGCGTCCTCAGTACCACCGGCTTGCCATTGGCCTGTTCGAGAATCTGGCTGTAGTGCCGGACCTGCGAGGTGAGGCGCGGGAAACGTGGGGCCATCATGAACTGCAGTTCGGTGCGGTAGAGGCCAACACCTTCTGCTCCCGACTCATGCAGGTGCGGCATGTCGACGATGAGCCCGGCATTGATATTGAGCGAGATGGCAACGCCATCCTTGGTGACGGCAGGAAGGTCACGCAGCGCCGCATACTGTGCCTGCTTGCGCGCATAGAACCTGACTTTCTCGCCATAGGCCCGCTGCAGGTCCTGGCTGGGGCGCACGAAAATCTCGCCGGCACTGCCGTCAACGATGATGTCATCATCGGGATCGATGAGGTCAACGATGCCCGGCACCTGGCCGACCGCCGGAATGCCGAGTGCACGGGCAACGATTGCCACATGGCTCGTTGCTCCGCCCTCTTCCAGGATGACGCCGCGCAATTTCGTGCGGTCATAGTCAAGGAGTTCGGCCGGCCCCATGTTGCGCGCCACGACGATGGCGTTCTGCGGCAGGTCAGTGCGTGAGGCCGTCGCCACCGCACCCGTCAGGATGCGCAGCAGCCGGTTCGACAGATCGTCAAGGTCGTGCATGCGCTCACGCAGGTATGGGTCCTGCATGCGCAACATGCGCGCGCGATTGTCACTCTGCACAAGCTCGACGGCTGCTTCCGCGGTGAGCCCCGTATGCACGGATTCCTTGAGCCGGTTCACCCAGCCCTTGTCATGGGCAAACATGCGGATCGTCTCGAGCACATCCGAATAGTCCGTCGCCCGCGCCGCATCGGAATCTTCCAGGAGTTCATCCATCTGGCTGCGCAATTGCTCGATGGCGACGACAAGCCGCCGTTCCTCGGCGGGAATGTTCTCGGCAATCAGGTTCTGGATTTCGACGCGCGGCTCGTGCAGCACCACCTGTCCAAGTGCAATGCCGTCGGCAAGCCCTTCGGCGTTGAAATGATGGCTGCGGATGTGCGCCACATCCATCGCCACCTCGCGCGCCACCTCCTTGAGTTCACCCGAAGCGATGATCTCGGCGAGCACCATCGCGGTGGTCTGCAGCGCCTCCTCTTCTTCCTCGGTGTAGTGGCGTTGCGTGCGGTTCTGCACCACGAGCACGCCAATCACCGTGCCGCCGCGCATCACCGGAACGCCGAGGAAGGACTGGTAGATTTCTTCGCCGGTCTCGGGAAGGTATTTGAAGGACGGATGATGCTGGGCGTCCGACAGGTTGAGGCCGATGGCGTCCTCGGCGATCAGGCCCACAAGGCCTTCACCCGTCTTCAGCGATGACTTGTGGACCGCCTCTTCCTTGAGGCCTTCGGTGGCATAGAGCTCGAGGATATTGCCAGCCCGCATCACATAGATGGAGCACACCTCCGCAACCATGTTGGAGGCGATCAGTTTGACGATCTTGTCGAGTTTGGCCTGCGCTGTCTCCGGCTCCGCCATCACTTCCCGGAGTCTTCGGAGGAGGACACGCGGGCCAAGTGCGGGGCTGGGCATGTAACGTGTCCTTAGGGGGTACGGCGCTTATAAAATGGGCATTTTCGCCGGCCCACACCAGCACAGCGCCATACGCTGGCAAAATCTGCCAAGGCATGGGCGGCAATGCCGGATTGGGTGCAGCGAAGCTGAATCATGGACTTACGTTTTGTCCAATCCATAGGTCTGATGCAAGGCCCTGACCGCAAGTTCCGTGTAGGCTTCATCGATCAGCACCGACACCTTGATTTCCGATGTGGTGATGGCCTGTATGTTGATGCCCTTGTCGGCCAGCGAGGCGAACATGCGCGCGGCAACACCGGCATGGCTGCGCATGCCGATGCCAACAACCGAGACCTTGGCAACGTCCGCTGAATGAGCGAGTTCGCTGAAGCCCACCTTGTCCTTGAGTTCCGAGAGCACCTCGATGGCCTTGCGCAGGTCCTTGCGGGCCAATGTAAAGGTGATGTCGGTATAGGCCCCGTCCGGTGACACGTTCTGCACGATCATATCGACGGAAATGTCATTCTCGGCGAGCGGCCCGAAGATCGCCGCGGAAATGCCGGGCTTGTCCTTGACGTGCCGGATGGAAACCTTCGCCTCGTCACGGGAATAGGCGATCCCGCTCACCACATGTTGTTCCACGATCTCTTCCTCGTCGCAAACGATTGTTCCGGGACCCGTCCCATCGGGCTTGTTCTGATTGGGTGAATCTGGTGGCTCGAAGGAAGAGCGCACCTGCAGCGGCACCTTGTAGACCATGGCCAGTTCAACCGACCGCGTCTGCAGCACCTTGGCACCCAGCGAAGCCTGCTCCAGCATTTCTTCGTAGGAAATACGGTCGAGCTTCTGGGCTTTCGAGACGATGCGTGGATCGGCCGTGTAGACGCCGTCCACATCCGTGTAGATATCACAGGCAGCATCGATGGCCGCTGCAACCGCAACCGCCGATGTATCCGAGCCGCCGCGGCCCAGTGTCGACACCCGGTTCTCGGGACCAATGCCCTGGAAGCCGGTGATCACCGCGACCTGGCCCTGTTCCATGCGCTTGATGAGGCTGGAGCCGTTGATGTTGGTCATGCGCGCCGCACCATGGACGCCGTCGGTTTCCACGGGCACCTGCCAGCCAGCCCAGGAGCGGGCCGGAATGCCCATGTCCTGGAGAACGATGGCGAGTAGGCCAGCGGTGATCTGCTCACCCGTGGCGACGACCGCGTCATATTCCCGGGCGTCATGGACGGCGGCTGCCTGGCGGCACCATTCCACGAGCTGGTTCGTCGTGCCGGCCATGGCCGAAACCACCACGGCGACATGATGCCCGGCCTTGACTTCCCGTTCCACATGGCGGGCAACGTTCCGGATGCGGTCTATGTCCGCAACCGAAGTACCCCCGAACTTCATGACCAACCGGCCCATCAGCAATCCTGCGTCACAATGCCCAAGCCCCGGGAAATGCATCCCGAATTCAACCAGAGTTGGCGGGAAGCCCGAGGCTTGCGTTATCGCCGCACCTCATAGTGGACGCCCCATTTCCTTGCAATATAAGGAAGTGGAATTTCCGGATTTGCAGTTGATGACAATGGATACAACAGGGCCTGCCCAGCCAAGCCTCGACCCCGCAGAGGTTGAGAAGTTCTCGAAGCTGGCCGCCGAATGGTGGAACCCGGACGGCAAGTTCGGCGTGCTGCACAAGTTCAATCCGGTGCGCCTGACCTACATCAAGGAGCAGTTGACGGCCCGCCTGGGGCGAGATCCGCTGCTGGAACGCCCCTTCGAGGGCTTGCGCTTCCTCGACATCGGCTGCGGTGGCGGCCTCCTCTGTGAGCCGATGGCGCGCCTCGGGGCCTCGGTTGTCGGGGTCGACCCCTCCGAAAAGAACATCAAGACCGCAACCGTCCACGCCCGCGAACAGGACCTGGCCATCGACTACCGCGTCGGCACGGCCGAGGACCTGGCCAGGGCGGGCGAAGAGTTTGACGTCATTCTGAACATGGAGGTGATCGAGCATGTCGCTGATCCCGCCGCCTTTGCGGCCACCTGCTGCTCCATGCTGAAGCCCAGGGGCCTGATGTTCGTGGCCACCCTGAACCGCACCCTGAA
>CAZUKI010000146.1:4823-7291 GCA_964620785.1 uncultured Aestuariivirga sp. | reverse complement strand
CCGAGGCAATTCCGGCAGAATCCTGCCAGGTTCATCAGGTCGATGTTCTGCACGTCGCTGCGGGTGCGAAGATGTTCTACAAGCCTGCGGAAGACCGCGGCTTCAATTTCGGTCTGTGTTTTCTGATCCCATGCCATGGATGTGTCCCCGCCTCATGCGGTGCGTTCCATCATCTAGGGGCTCAATGTGGCAATCTCAAACCCCACTTCGCCGCCATCCACAGCCTCGCTCCAGCCTGTGGATGGCCTATTTCCCGGCGTCTTTCGGGATGATAATGAAAGCCAACGCGTATCCCCCGCCCGGCAGCTTCTTGTTGACGGGTGCTGGCCATGATGGGATGTACATTTGATTCGCCTTCGCTTCGGAGATTTCACGGCATGTATCGCAGCTTGACAGGCATTTTGGGTGCCCTGGGCCTGGTGGTCGCCATGTCCGCGCCAGCCCATGCCAAACTTGAACTGTGCAACAACACACAAAGCACGGTTGGTGTCGCCATCGGCTACAAGAACCAGGAAGGCTGGGCCACCGAAGGCTGGTGGAAGGCCGAGCCGCAGAAGTGCCTGACGCTGCTCAAGACGCCGCTGATTGCGCGTTACTACTATGTTTATGCCATCGACTACGACAAGGGCGGAAGCTGGGGTGGCAAGTCGATGATGTGCATCCGCGAGAAGATCTTCACCATCAAGGGTTTCGACAAGTGCGAAGAGCGCGGCTACAAGAAGGTCGGTTTCTTCGAGGTCGATACGGGTGAAGAGGCCGACTGGACCGTTTCGCTTTCCGGCGAAAAGACGACGCCCGCCCCGTAACGCAGTTTTCCGAACGTGCATCGCAACCGCAAAGTCAAGATCCTGGCCACGCTCGGCCCGGCGTCATCGACGCCAGAGATGATCGAGCAACTGTTCATGGCTGGCGTTGATGTGTTCCGCATCAACATGAGCCACACGAACCATGAGTTGCTCAAGGTGCTGCGCGGGCACATCCGCGAAATCGAAGCCAAGAAGGGCCGGCCCATTGGCATTCTCGCCGACCTGCAGGGCCCCAAGATCCGCATCGGCACGTTTGCCAGCAAGGGCGTGCACATCGACGCCGGCGACACCTTCGTCTTCGACACAAACCCTGCCCCAGGCGATGCAAAGCGCGTCTTTCTTCCTCATCCGGAAATCTTTGCGGCGGCAAAAGCCGGAAACTGCCTGCTGCTCAATGACGGGCGTCTTCGCGTCGAAATCACCGAGGCCAGCAGCGACAGGATTGTCTCGCGCGTCATCTATGGCGGCGACCTCTCGGACCGGAAGGGCGTCAACCTGCCCGATACGGTGCTGCCCATTCCTGCGCTGACCGACAAGGACCGCGTTGACCTCGAGGCGGCGGCGAAGGCCGGCGTTGACTGGATCGCGCTTTCCTTCGTGCAGCGCGCCGAAGACGTGGCCGAGGCAAAGCGCCTGGTGGCGGGCCGTGCAGCGGTGATGGCCAAGATCGAGAAGCCATCCGCCCTCAATGTGCTCGATGACATCCTGAAGCAGGCTGACGGCATCATGGTGGCGCGCGGTGACCTCGGCGTCGAACTGCCGATCGAGGCGGTTCCGGCCCGGCAAAAGCAGATTACCCGCGCCGCACGGCGCTATGGCAGGCCGGTCGTCGTGGCAACACAGATGCTGGAAAGCATGGTCACGGAACCGGTGCCGACGCGCGCCGAAGTCTCTGACGTGGCGACGGCTGTCTATGAAGGGGCCGATGCCGTCATGCTTTCGGCCGAAAGCGCCTCCGGCAAATGGCCGGAAAAGGCCGTGCAGACCATGGACCGCGTGGCACAGGAAGTCGAACGGGACGGCCTTTATGCCAACATCATCCACGCCCAGCGCAGCGTGCCCGAGGCGACGGCGGCGGATGCCATTTCGGCGGCCGCCCGCACCATTGCCGAAACACTCAGGCTGCCGGCGATCGTCTGCTACACGGGAACGGGTTCCACCGGGCTTCGCGTGGCGCGGGAACGGCCCAATGTTCCGATCCTGGCGCTCACGCCCATTGCCCATACGGCGCGCAAGTTGGCGCTGGTGTGGGGCACCCATTGCGTGCTGGTGCCGGATGCGCAATCCCTCGATGAGATGTTCAGCAATGCCGGCGAAGTGACGACCCGCGAAGGTTTCACCCATCCCGGCGACCGCATCCTGATCACCGCAGGCGTTCCCATCGGAACGCCGGGAACCAGCAACATGCTGCGCATCGCAACCATCGGAAGCGATGGCAAGGGCATCTGACCCTTTGCATTTCACGGCAACATTTCGAAACTAGTGCATCAGTGCGCGGGCCTCATCAGGTCCCAGCGGCTTGGGACGCGTGCAGGTGGATTTGAGGGTGATGACCTTTCGCGCGACACCCGCCTCCATCACAGCTGTCATCACTTCGACAACATGGGCGGCGCGGGAAACATCGCAACGAATGTCCCGCCTTCCGAGAATGCCGGCCGCCAT
>CAZUKI010000146.1:0-4723 GCA_964620785.1 uncultured Aestuariivirga sp. | reverse complement strand
ACACGCCTGACAGGGCCCAGGAAATTGACCAGGTTGGCGATGTAGTACGGGCCCATGTCGAGCATGGGGCCACCGCCCGGCTTGAAGAAGAAATCCGGGTTGGGGTGCCAGGTTTCCATGCCGGGGCCCATGAAATGGCAGGTGCCGGAGACAATCTTGCCGATGTCGCCGGAATCGATGACCCGGCGGGCCAGCTGATGGGCGCCGCCGAGGAACGTATCTGGTGCGGCAGCCAGGTGCAGCCTTTTCTTCCCAGCCAGCTTCTGCAGGGCGAGAGCATCCTTGTAGGATAGCGTCAGCGGCTTTTCCGAATAGACGTGCTTGCCGGCCTCGAGGCACTGCTGCGAGACCCTGAAATGGACGTTCGGCACGGTGAGGTTGACGATGATCGCCACATCCTTGTTGGCAAGGATTTCCTTGACGGTCTGTGCCCTGACACCGAACTCACCACCCCGTGCCTCGGCGGCGGCCATGTTCACATCGGCGACGGCGCGCACCTCGATGGTTTTGAAAAGCGGGGCCAGCTTCAGATAGGCCCAGGAGATGTTCCCGCAACCGATGATGCCGACGCCCAGTTGCCTGTTCACGGTCCTGTCCATGGCCCTGTCCTTATTGCCGCGACACGAAATCGAAGGAGCGCTTCGCGAAGGATTTGTAATCCTTCGGATCATCATGCTCGATGACAAAATGCCTGCAGCGCGTGTTCTTCAGCGCGCCGAGAATGGGTTTCCAGTCCATGGTGCCGGCGCCGACATCGGTCTGGCCGTGCTCATCGCGCTTCTCGCCTTTCGGGGCGTTGTCCTTGATGTGGACCGCAGTGATGCGCTCACCGTGAAGCTTGAGCCAGCGCAGGACATTTTCGCCAGCGAAGGCCACCCAGGCCAGGTCGCACTGCCATTCCAGCATGGGGCCACCTTCAAAAATGCGTTCGATTGGCCGCGAGCCATCCTTCAGCTTCACGAATTCAAAGTCGTGATTGTGCCAGCCGAAACCGAAGCCCTCCTCGCGCAGCCACTTGCCGGTCTCACCCAGGCGCTTGCCAAAGGCCTTCCAGGCCGCGCCTGATTTTGGGCGCACCTCCTCGGCGATGTAGGGACAGTAAAGCGTGTTGAGGCCGAGAACCCTGGCAATCCGCAGCACCTTCTTGCGGTCTGTCTCGAACATCTCGGCGGGAAAGACATGCCCGGTGGGCATGGTCAGGCCATGCTTGTCGAGGAGCGCACGGAACTGCTCAGGCTTCCCGTAAACGCCGCCGAAGCCCTCCACCTCGCGATAGCCGCACTTCGCCAAATGAGCGAGGATCGGTTCCCAGGGACCGAAGTTGCGGGCGGAGTAGAGCTGGAATGACAGGCGCTTGGGCATGGAACAGTGCCTCCTGCCCATGATGATGGACTCAGATGCGCGGAACTTCCAGCGCCAGCGCGGGGCGCATAGCGATTATTTGCGGATGCGTTCGCCGGTTGCCGTATCGAAGCGGTAAGTCCGCTTCAGGTCGAGGGCAAGTTCGACGGGTGAATCGATGGCCTGGCGGAAGGCCCGGTCAACGCGCGCGACCAGAAGCTGGTCGCCCAGCCTCACGGTCAGGAGCGTCTGGTCACCGGTGGGTTCGAGCGAATAGATCGCCGTCTTGATGTGGCCCTTGCCCTTCTTTGCCACGCTGATGTCCTCCGGGCGGATGCCGAGGGTTACGTTGCCCCGCCCCTTGATGGCGCTGATGCGGGTTGCCGGCGCCGTAAAGCCGTCCCTGCCAATCACGCCCGGGATGAGGTTCATGGGCGGTGCACCGATGAAGCCCGCCACAAAGACATTGGCCGGATCGTTGTAGACCTCGTCGGGGGTGCCGATCTGCTGGATGCGGCCCTTGTTCATGATGACGATGCGGTCGGCGAGCGTCATGGCCTCGATCTGGTCGTGGGTCACATAGACCGTCGTCGTCTCGAGCTTGCGCTGGATGTGCTTGAGCTGGGCACGCATGGAGAGGCGCAGCTTGGCATCGAGATTGGACAAGGGTTCGTCCATGAGGAAGACCTGCGGATGGCGCACGATGGCCCGCGCCAGGGCGGCGCGCTGGCGCTGGCCACCCGACAGGGCCTTGGGCTTGCGCTGCAAAAGGTCTTCCAGTTCCACCATGGCGGCCGCTTCGCGCACCATGGCGTCCTGCTTGTCCTTCGGCACGTTCCTCATGCGCAGGGGAAAGCGGATGTTCTCGTAGATCGACATGTTGGGATAGAGCGCATAGCTCTGGAAGACCATGGCGACGTCACGGTCGCGGGCATCCACGTCGGTCACGTCCTGGTCGTCGATCAGGATGTTGCCACCGGTCTGGTCCTCGAGGCCTGCGATCATCCGCATGGTGGTGGTCTTGCCGCAACCGGAGGGGCCGAGGAAGACGATGAATTCCTTGTCGCGGATGTCCAGGTCAACGGCGCTGACGCCGACGACATCGCCCCAGCTCTTGCTCACGCCGCGCAGTGTGATGGACGCCATGTTTCCTGCCTCGCGATCAGTATTGTGCTTTTTTGGCCGTTGCGGCAATGACGCGCCGCGATGTGCCGTCGCTGTTCTTGCTTCCGGCAATAATAGTACATATTGACATTGTCAAAAACAAAAGTATCCTTTTATGTGTCGTCAGCTTGGAGCGACTGTCATGGCCAAAAGCTCTCCGTCCCCCCTCTCGACACTCTCCGGCAACCTCCCTAACGACCTGAAACAGCGCCAGAAAGATTTGGGCAGGCCGATCCGTGTCGGGCTCATCGGCTCGGGCGAGATGGGCACCGACATCGTCACGCAATGCGGCATCATGCAGGGCATCACCGTTGCAGCCATTGCCGAGATTGCCCCCGGAGCGGCCGAGCGCGCCCTTGCGATTGCCGGCCGGGATGAAGACTCGCACGCCAGCGCAAGCACGCAGCCGCAGTTCGACCAGTTGCTGGAACGCGGAAAGACGGCGCTGACGCAGGATGCGCAACTGGTGTGCAAGTCGCCGCACATCGATGTTGTCATCGATGCCACGGGAAAGCCCGGTGTCGGCGCCGAGATCGGCCTCACCGCCATGGAGCATGGCAAGCACCTGGTGATGATGAATGTCGAGGCTGATGTCACCATTGGTGCCTATCTTGCCCATGAGGCGCGCAAGCTGGGCGTCGTCTATACGCTCGGTGCCGGCGATGAACCCTCATCCTGCATCGAACTTATCAATTTCGTGAAGAGCCTCGGCTATCCGATCGTTGCCGCGGGCAAGGGCAAGAACAACCCTCTCAACATCGATGCCACGCCCGACGCCTATATGGATGAAGCCAAACGCCGCAACATGAACGCCCGCATGCTGGTGGAGTTCGTCGATGGCTCGAAGACAATGGTCGAGATGGCGGCAATTTCCAATGCCACGGGCCTCGTTCCGGACAAGCCCGGCATGCATGGTCCTGCCGCAACGCTGGAGCAGCTGGCCGATGTACTCTGCCCCCGCGAGGATGGCGGCGTGCTGTCTCGGTCTGGCTGTGTCGACTATTCCATTGGCAAGGGCGTTGCGCCCGGCGTTTTTGTCATTGCCAAGGCACCGCATGAGCGCATCCATGAACGGATGAGCGACCTCAAGATGGGCAAGGGCCCCTACTTCAAGTTCGTCCGGCCCTATCACCTGACAAGCCTCGAAGTGCCACTTTCCTGCGCGCGCACCGTGCTCTACCGCTCTGCCGACATGGTGCCGCTTCCGGTGCCGGTCTCCGAGGTCTGTGCGGTTGCCAAGCGTGACCTCAAGGAAGGCGAGAAGCTCGATGCCATCGGCGAATACACCTACCGGGCCTGGATCATGACCTGCGGAGACGCTGCCGCCCAGAAGGCGGTTCCCTGTGGCCTTCTCGAAGGCGGAAAGGTGACGCGCGCCATCCGGAAGGGCGAGCTTCTGACCAGTGCCAATGTGGCCGTCGATACCTCCGCCAAGATCTACAAGCTGCGGCAGCGGCAGGACGACATGCTGAAGGCCAAGGCAGCCTGATGGCTCGCTACGACTATGTCTCCATGGGGTTCTTCACCTATGACTGCCTGGGTTGGCCGTTCACGGAAGTGCCAGCCGGCGGCGGCACTGTCTTCATCGATGAGTTGACGCTCGCGGTCTCCGGGGCGGGCGGCACGGCGGCCATCGCCGCGGCCAAGATGGGCCTCAAGACGCTGGCTGTCTGTGGTGTTGGTGAAGACCTGATGGGTGACTGGGTGCGCCAGCGCCTCGCGCATTTCGGGGTCGATACCTGGGCGGTGCAGCACCAGCCGGGCTGGAAAACCTCATCGTCCATCGTCACGACGCGTGCCGACGGCTCACGGCCGGCACTTCACATGAAGGGTGCCACCTCCAATTTCTTCGTGACCGATGACATGTTTCCGCGCGTCACCGACACCAGGGTGTTTCATGCTGGCGGCGTCGGTCTCATGGATGCCATGGATTTCAACGGCACCTCTCCCGGGCAGACGGCCCGCGTGATGGCCGCAGCCAAGGCGGCAGGTGCGACAACGACGGTCGATGTCTTTGCCGGTTCGCCCAAGGACCTGCCGGACATTGCCGACGTGCTGCCCTTCACCGATTATTTCATGCCCTCGATCGAAGAGGCGCAGGCGCTGTGCGGGCGCACGGACCATGCCGATACCGCGAAGTTCTTCCTCGACATGGGGGTTCGCGCCTGCGTGCTGACGCTGGGTGGCGATGGCGCCTATTACCATGACAGGGACGGCG
>CAZUKI010000145.1:0-7307 GCA_964620785.1 uncultured Aestuariivirga sp. | reverse complement strand
GCCGTGGCCACCAAGAAGCAGGATCGCTTCGCCCGCTTCCTTGAACCTGAGCGTTGTCATCTTGGAGAGATCGCGCAGCAGGCCCACGCCGCCGATGGTCGGCGTCGGCAGGATGGCCTGGCCATTGGTCTCGTTGTAGAGCGAGACATTGCCGGAGACGATGGGGAAGTCGAGGGCCTTGCAGGCCTCGCCGATGCCCTTCAGGGCGAGCACGAACTGGCCCATCACCTCGGGGCGTTCGGGGTTGCCGAAATTGAGGTTGTCGGTGATGGCGATGGGCTCGGCGCCCACACAGGTGAGGTTGCGCCAGCATTCGGCCACCGCCTGCTTGCCGCCCTCGAAGGGATCAGCCTCGACATAGCGCGGTGTCACGTCAGAGGTGACGGCAATCGCCTTCTTGCCGCGGATGCGGACGACACCGGCATCGCCACCGGGAATCTGTGCCGAGTTGGATTGCACGCGCGTGTCATACTGCTCGAAGACCCAGCGCCTGGAACACATGTCGGGCGAGCCGATCATCTTCAGGATCGCCGCCGCGAGGTCGTTGGGGGCGGGCACATCGCCCAGCGCCGCCGCTTTCTTCGGCTCGACCCAGGGCCTGTCATATTCCGGCGCCTCGTCGCCCATCTCCTTGATGGGGAGATCGGCCTTCACCTCGCCCTGGTGCCTGATGACAAAGCGCAGCGTGTCGGTGGTCTGGCCGATGATCGCGAAGTCGAGGCCCCATTTGCGGAAGATGGCTTCTGCTTCCTGTTCCTTCTCGGGCCGCAGCACCATGAGCATGCGCTCCTGGCTTTCGGAGAGCATCATTTCATAGGCGGTCATGTGCGCCTCGCGGCAGGGCACCTTGTCGAGGTCAAGCTCAATGCCGAGATCGCCCTTGGCACCCATCTCGACGGCAGAACAGGTAAGGCCAGCGGCGCCCATGTCCTGGATGGCGATCACCGCCCCCGAGGCCATGAGTTCGAGGCAGGCTTCGAGCAGGCACTTTTCGGTGAAGGGATCGCCCACCTGCACGGTCGGGCGCTTCTCCTCGGCCTTGTCGTCGAATTCGGCCGAGGCCATGGTGGCGCCGTGGATGCCGTCGCGGCCGGTCTTGGCGCCGAGATAGACGACAGGGAGGCCCACGCCCTTGGCCTTGGAATAGAAGATGGCATCGCTGCGGGCGAGGCCCACGGCCATGGCGTTCACCAGATTGTTGCCGTTGTAGCGGGCATGGAAATTCACTTCGCCGCCAAGGGTCGGCACGCCGAAGGAATTGCCGTAGCCGCCGACACCGGCCACCACACCGGAAACAAGGTGGCGCGTGCGGGGATGCGAGGGCGCGCCGAAGCGCAGCGCATTGAGGGCAGCGATGGGCCGTGCTCCCATGGTGAAGACATCGCGCAGGATGCCGCCCACGCCGGTTGCCGCGCCCTGGTAGGGCTCGATGAAGGAGGGATGGTTGTGGCTTTCCATCTTGAAGATGATGGCGTCGCCATCCTCGATGTCGATGACACCGGCATTCTCGCCCGGCCCGCAGATGACGCGCGGCCCCTTGGTCGGAAGCTGCTTCAGCCACTTCTTGGAGGACTTGTAGGAGCAGTGCTCGTTCCACATGGCCGAACAGATGCCAAGCTCGGTGAAGGTCGGTTCGCGGCCCAGAAGTTCCTTGAAGCGCACATATTCGTCAGGCTTGAGCCCGTGGGCGGCAACAAGTTCCGGGGTGATCGGCGGCTCGGAATTGTGCGTTCTGGGGTGGGGATGAACCTGGGGATGGGTCTGGATATGGGGCTGGTTATGAGTCTGGCGCGGCATGGGCCAGCCCATAGGGGCAGACCCCGGCAATCACAATTGCAAATTTGGCGCTGTGCATTTTCGCCGGGAAGGACTTACGGCAGCCGGATTTGGCCCATCCGGAGCACCGGATTCCGTCGGCTCTTCAGCTTGCTTTTTCCGGGGCGGGCTGGGGCTCGGCGTCGGCTGTGGCATGGGCGGCCAGCATGCGCTGAACGCGCGCGTACATCCGCGCCGCGGCTTCATCGGCAGGTTTCACGGCTGAGCGCCGCAGGGCAAAAATCTTGAACAGTCGGGAATTCATGTCGGGGTCCAGTTGCAGGCCGGCAAACTAGCCGTTGGACCCTTGGCAAGTCCTTCAGGTTTGACATGAATCGTCGGTAAAGAAATGCCAGAGTTGACAAGTTCTTGTGGCATTCGCTCAACAAGAAGCGGCCGGAGTTTGACGCTCCGGCCGCAAATCCCGCCCAAAGTTGGAGTCTGCAAGCTGGGTGGGCGGGTAATGATCGTCACATCCCTGGGGGGCCCTGGGTCAGTTCAGTCTGCGGGGTGGTTCCGTCGAGACTGATGGGGCGCGTGCCAGGCACAACTGGCATCTGCCCCCTGACCACACACCAGGGTTGTGGCGCAAATCGAGTCTATTGGTTCAGTGGCGTCGCAATGGTGACGTGGCGCAACCGGCGGCGCACTTCGCGGGCTACGAAGTCATCCACACGGTCCTGGAGGGCCATCCGCGCGAGTTCCAGCTCTGGATCTGGCTCCACGACCTGCGGCTTCTCCTTGAACAGAAATCCAAACATCACACACTCCCAAATCACTACACTCAGCACGCCGCTTCAGCGTGTAGGTGTATTGAATGCAAAAGAACGGCGTTAATCCAGTGTTAACAGATGCCAGAGTTGACAGGTTGCTAACGCAGTCTGGCAAGTTTTCGGCAAAGTTGAGATGAACGACCGAGGCGGCCGATCACCTTTCGATGTTCAGTGCGGCCAAACTTGAATGGCAATTGACTTGAACTGGCTGATGCCCATCGAGCCGCGTTCGTTGCGTGATTTTGAGCCGGGTTTTTCAAGCCTTTGCCGGATGGCCTGGAACGGCGCCTCCCAGATCTCGATCACCTCATAGGTGGCCTTGTCGAGAAGCACGAGCAGTGCCACGTCAAACTCAGGCAGCAACTTGATGCTGGGCACACGCCCCACATATTTGCGTTGCCGCTCGACGGCGCGGCCCTTGATCTGGATACGCAGCTGCCGGTCGCCCCGCTGTTGTGTGGCGTCGTAGGCGGCTTCGCGCACAGGTGCCAGGGTCAGGCCGAGAAGCCTGGCGGCGGAGTATTCGGCAAGCTCGCCTGAAACGCCGAGCGGACGCCCGGTCAGCTCATAGTAACGGCGGCTGATGGACCTTGCCTGGACGATCAGTGTTTCGATTTCGTCATCAACCGGCTTGTCGGCTGGCGTCATGCCGCCAGCAGGCTTTCAAAGAGCGGGCGGCAGGCCGTCGAGCCATGCAGCGGCTCGATCATGTTTTCGGGGTGAGGCATCATGCCGATGACATTGCCCGCCTCGTTCACGATGCCCGCGATGTCGTTCATGGCGGCGTTGGGGTTGCTGCCCTCGGCATAGCGGAAGACCACGCGGTTCTCGCCCTCGATGCGGGCCAGTGTCTCGGCATCACAGATGTAATTGCCCTCGCCATGGGCGACGGGGCAGTGCACGACATCACCCTTTTTCATGCGGTTGGTGAACCAGGTGCGGTTGTTCTCGATCCTGAGCTTCACATCGCGGCAGACAAATTTGAGCGCGCCATTGCGCACCAGCGCGCCGGGCAGGAGGCCCGCCTCGGTGATGATCTGGAAGCCGTTGCAGACGCCCAGAACCTTGAGTCCCTTCAAGGCCTTGGCGCGGACATCCGACATGATGGGTGAACGCGCAGCAATGGCGCCGCAGCGCAGGTAGTCACCGTAGGAAAAGCCGCCGGGAACGACCACAAGATCAACCTTCGGAAGCTCGCTGTCGGCATGCCAGACAGCAATAGGTGCCACGCCTGTCACGCTTTCAAGCGCCATCATCATGTCGCGCTCGCGATTGATGCCGGGGAACACGATGACGGCGGATTTCACTTTCTGCACTCCTCACTCTGAGGTGCCGCGAAGCGGCCTCGAAGAGTCTTGTAGCACATGCCTCGAGGCATCGCCGTTGCGATGCACCTCGGCATGAGGGGGTTAGATGAGTTCAATGGCGTAATTCTCGATCACCGTGTTGGCGATGAGTTTCTCGCACATGGCCTTGACCTGTGCCTCGGCTTTGGCGCGGTCGGTTTCGGCCAGTTCGATCTCGAAATACTTGCCCTGGCGCACGCCGTTGACGCCGGAAAAACCAAGCGAGCCCAGGGCTCCCTCAATGGCTTTTCCCTGCGGGTCGAGGACGCCGGTTTTCAGCGTTACCTTCACTTTGGCTTTCATGGGCGGACTCGCGCGTTAGAGTTGGCCGTCCGTCTAGAACGGCCATCCGCGCCACGCAAGTCCGGCGGTTCGGGGTGTTATTTGCGGTGCGCTGCGGCCTCGCCCTCGGCCCAGGCCTTGCCATGCTTGGCGAAGGTTCCGCGGCCGCTTTTCGGGTGTTCGTGGTGGGCGATGATGTCGAAGTCTTCACTCACAGCCTCGGGCTGCAAGTGATCATTGAACCATTTGCGTTCGCGCTGGTGGGCCAGGCGCTTGTCGTTCTTTTCGGATTCATGGGAGGTGTTGGGAAGGAACGGCACCTGGCGGATGGAACGCGTCATGGGATCTTCTCCTCTTGCTATCATGCACTCAGGAGCAAGCCGCAGCACGAAACCCGGCAGCGAACCTGCCTGTTAAAAACTGTGCGCTACAATTCTTAACAGAACTGAAATGGGAAGTGAATGTGGCCTCTGCAAGGGCCGGAGAGAGCTGGCCGGCTAGAGTTTCAGCACATCCATCTGGATGGGGCCTTCGGCGCGGCCGTGGATGAACTGGTCAACATAGGCGTTGCCAGAGGCGTTGACCTTGTTGGCCTCGCCGCGCCAGATGATCTCGCCCTTGTAGATCATGGCGATGTCGTCGGCGATCTTGCGGGCCGAGGCCATGTCATGGGTGATCGAGATGGTGGTGGCGCCGAGGCGCTTCACGCAATCGACGATCAGGTTGTTGATGACGTCGGCCATGATGGGGTCGAGGCCGGTGGTCGGCTCGTCGAAGAAGATGATCTCGGGATCGGCGGCGATGGCGCGGGCCAGCGCCACGCGCTTCTGCATGCCGCCGGAGAGTTCAGCCGGGTGGAGATTGCCGACATCGGCGGCAAGGCCCACCTGGGCGAGCTTGTCGATGGCCACTTCCTTCGCACGGGCGCGGGCCATGCCGCGGCCCTGGATGAGCCCGAAGGCGACGTTCTCCCAGACCGAGAGTGAATCGAACAGCGCCGAGCCCTGGAAGAGCATGCCGAAGCGCGAGAGGAACTGGTCGCGCTTTTCGCCGCTGAGGCCGATGACACTTTCGCCACCGACGGTGATTTCGCCGGCGTCGGGCCTGAGGATGCCGAGGATGCATTTGAGCATCACCGACTTGCCGGTGCCGGAGCCGCCGATGACCACGAGCGAGCGGCCCTTGCCGACCTCGAGGTCAACGCCGTTCAGGACATGCTTCGACCCGAAGTGCTTGCGAACGCCTTTCAGCGAGATATGCGCGCCGTCACTCATCGTTCATTCACCGAAGAGCAGCGAGGTGAGAAGGAAGTTGGCGGCGAGGATCAGGATCGCCGAGGAAACAACGGCATTGGTGGTGGCGCGGCCAACCCCTTGCGCGCCGCCCTTGGAATTGAAGCCGTGGTAGCAGCCCATCAGCGCCACGATGAAGCCGAAGACGGCGGCCTTGATCAGCCCAGAGACGACGTCGGAAGTTTCGAGGAAATCGGCGGTGTTCTTGATATAGGCGAATTCGTTGAAGCCGAGGCTACGTGTTCCCACCACATAGCCGCCCATGATGCCGATGGTGTCGCCGATCGCCACCAGGAGCGGCAGCGAGATGACGGCGGCGAGAAGGCGTGGCCCCACCAGGTATTTGAACGGGTTGGTCGAGAGTGTGACGAGAGCGTCGATCTGTTCGGTGACGCGCATGGTGCCAAGTTCGGCGGCAATCGAGGCGCCGACGCGGCCCGAGACCATGAGGCCCGCCAGCACCGGGCCAAGCTCGCGGGTGATGCCGAGCGCCACAATGGGGGCCACGAAGCTTTCGGCGTTGAAGCGCGAGGAGCCGAGGAAGATCTGCAGGGCCAGCGCACCGCCAGTGAAGAAGGCGGTCAGCGCCACCACGGGAAGCGAGGTGTAGCCGATGCGGAAGAACTGCGTGCCGATCTGGCCTGGATAATAGCGCGGGCTCAGGCCCTGCCACAGGGCATTGGCGGCAAAGAGTGCGACCTCGCCGACCTCTGTCAGGAATGCGAGGACCAGGCGGCCCAGGACCTGCAGGGGCGAGAGAATGGTGGAGACGAGTGCGTTCATGATTCCCGGCCAGAATAGACTCTGGCGTAGCGGCTGCCCAGACGGGTCAGAATCTCATAGCTAATCGTGCCGGCCCATTGGGCGGTTTCATCGATGCCGATGTGCGGCCCAAAGATTTCGGCAAGCATGCCCTTGTGCAGGCGCGACGGCGAGACTTCGGTGACGTCGATTGCCATCATGTCCATGGAGATGCGCCCGACGATGGCGCAGCGCTTGCCGGCGATCCAGGCCTGGGCTGGGCCATCGGCGCGGCGCGAGGAGAGGTGGCGCGGCACGCCGTCCTTGTAGCCAGCTCCAAGAATGGCGATGACGCTGTCGCGCGGCGCCTTCCAGGTGGCAGAATAACCCACGGCCTCGCCCTTCTTCACATGGCGCACCTGCAGCACCGTGCCTTCAAGCTGGGCCACCGCCTTCATGGGGTTCTTCTTCGGGGCGACCGGGTTTCCGCCATAGAGCGAGATGCCGGGGCGCACGAGGTCATGCAGGTAGCCCTTGCCGAGATAGATGCCGGAAGAATTGGCAAGGCTTCCCGGAACGCCGGGCAGGAGGCTTCTCACCTCGTCGAAGCGCTTCCTCTGCTTTTCGTTGAGGGCGTGGCCGGGCTCGTCGGCGCAGGCGAGGTGGCTCATCACCATGGCAACGTCGAGCCCCTCCATCAGGAAGCGGTCGGCGATCAGGCTGCGATAGCCTTCCATGGTGAGGCCGAGGCGATTGATGCCGGTGTCCACATGCAATGCGCAGGGCAGCTTGCGGCCATACTGGCGGCCGAAGCCCGCCCATTCGCGGGCCTCGTCCTGGGCGATCAGCGCCGGCCGCAAGTCGAGCTTGGCGTAATATTCCGCCTGGCCGGGAACGAGGCCGTCGAGCACATAGATCACCGCCTCGGGGAAGAGGGCGCGCAGTTCCTCGCCTTCCTTGGCCCGGGCCACGAAGAAGGTGCGGCAGCCGGCGGCCCACAGGGCGCGCGAGGCGGGGCCGATGCCCAGGCCATAGGCATTGCCCTTCACCGCCGCGCC
>CAZUKI010000144.1:5002-7342 GCA_964620785.1 uncultured Aestuariivirga sp. | reverse complement strand
TTGACGACGAGAACCTTGCTGCGGTCCATGGTGATCGCCACGGCCGCAACAAGAATGAATCCGAATACGATCTGCTGGGCAAAGACCGACACACCCACGAAGGTCATGCCGATGCGCACCACCTGCACGATGAGCGCACCCACAAAGGTGCGCCAGACCGAACCCACACCGCCTGTGATCGCCGTTCCGCCGACGACAATGCAGGCGATGGCCGGCAGGAGGAACTCGTTCGCCAGGGTCGGCGAACCTGAACCAAGCCGCGCTGCCATGACGACACCGGCGACACCCGCCATGGTGCCGGACAAAGTGTAGGCGGCGACCTTGTAAAGATTGACGTTGATGCCCGAGGCCAGCACGGCGCGCTCCTGGGCGCCGATGCCGCGCACGATCCGGCCGAATGGTGTCAGCGCAAGCAACACGCTCAGGACCGCAAGGAAGGCAAGCCCGATCCAGATTTCATTGGGAACGCCCAGAAACTCGCCATTGGCCCATGAGAGATAGCTGGCGCTGAGGTCTGCCGCGATGTTCACGGACTTGGCGGAGGTGAACCAGTAGCCGGCGCTGAGCACGACACCGCTCACGGCAAGCGTCGCGATAAATGAGGGAATGCGCAGCCAGGTTGACAGGAGGCCGCTGGCAAAGCCCGCCAGCATGCCGCCCAGCACTGCAAAGGCGATGGCGAGGACGCCGAACTGCGGAAGATAGGCCGCCAGGATGCAACTGGTCATGGAAGCCACCGCCTGAACCGACAAGTCGATGCCACCCATCATGATGACCAGCGTCACGCCCGCTGCCATCAGGAACAGCGTCATGGTGTCAGCGGTGACCGAAAGAAAATTGCTGACGGAAAAGAAGGTGTGGTCATAGAGCCCTACTGCGAGGACGGTGGCGGCCAGCACCAGAAGCGGCATCCAGGTTTGAAGCAGGTGGCGAAGTTGGTTCGACATCTCAGACCATGTGCTCCACAAGTTGAATCTGTTCCGGCTTGCCGCCCCGCGGGGCATCGAAACGGGCCGTCACCTCGCCGTCCCTCATCACGAGGATCGTGTTGGAAAGACCGATCACCTCTTCCAGTGTGTCGCCCAACAGGATGATCGAAAGGCCTTCCGCCGTCATGTCGCGGATCAGGTCATAGACGTCTTCCTTGGCGCCGACATCGATGCCGCGGGTGGGATGATCGAGGATCAATACGCGCACTCCGGCGATGCGCCATTTCGACAGCACGACCTTCTGCTGGTTGCCGCCCGACAGGCTGCCCACCATGGTTTCCGTGGAGGGCGTCTTGATGTTGAGCTTGCCGATCCACTCGGTAGCCTTGGCCTTCTCGCTGGCAAAGCTGATGAAGCCGGATTTCGTGTATTTGGGCAGAGCTGCGAGCGTCATGTTCTCACCGACGCTGAACTGGGCGACGATGCCTTCAACCTTGCGCTCGGCCGGGACAAGCCCGACGCCAGCGGCAGTTGCATCATAGGGCGCATTGAATTGCACCTTGCTGCCATTGATTGAGAGGCTCCCCGCGTGCGGCAGCAAGTGCCCGGCAAGGCAGCGGGCCAGTTCCTCGCGGCCTGAGCCGATGACGCCCGCGATACCCAGCACCTCGCCCGTGCGCAGGCTGAAGCTGACATCCTTGAAGGCGCCGCCGCGCGACAGGTCCTTGGCTTCCATGACCACTTCGGGCCGTGGCGTCGCCTGGCGGGCTTCACGGTAATATTCGTGATGAAGCTGCCGGCCCACCATGAGCTGGTGCAATTCATGAACAGTTGCGGCCTTTGCAGGCATTTCCTTCACGACGCGCCCGTCCTTCATCACATAAACGCGGTCGGAAACCTGCAGAACCTCTTCAAGGCGATGCGAGATGAAAACAAAGGAAGCGCGGTCCTTGAGGTCGGCGATGATCTTGTAGAGCAGTTCCACTTCGCGCTGCTCAAGCACGGATGTAGGCTCATCGAGGAGGATCGTCACATCACCCTTGATGCGGCTGTCGAGAGACAGGGCCTTGGCAATTTCCACCATCTGGCGGTCGGCGAAGCTGAGGTCGGCACAGCGCGTGGCGGGATGGATGTCGAGGTGAACCTTCCTGAGTTCGGCGGCAGCAGCCTCGTGCAGTCTCTTCTTCGAAATCAATCCGTAACGAATGAATTCTTCCTCGCGGCCGAGAAAGATATTCTCGGCAACCGTCAGGGTGGTCAGGATCGATTGCTCCTGGAAGACCATGGCGATGCCGGAATCGAAGGCCTGACGCGAACTGGTGATGGTGACGGGCGCGCCATTGACGTGAATGCTGCCGCTGTCCGGCTGGTAGATGCCGTTCAGGACCTTGAGAACCGTGGATTTGCCGGC
>CAZUKI010000144.1:0-4902 GCA_964620785.1 uncultured Aestuariivirga sp. | reverse complement strand
GAGCCAACCCCGCCGGAGAGAGCGGTGCCGCCGACGACGACGGCAGTGATGGTGGTGAAAAGCCGGCCCTGGCTGATGAGGGCATGACCCTGGCCAAATTGCGCGGCCGCCATGACGCCGCCAAGGCCGCAGAACAGGCCGGCGATGGCAAAGGCGAGGATGCGGGCCTTTTCAGTGGGAATGCCGACGGCGCGGGCGGTGTTCTCATCAGTGCCGATGGCATAGAACCAGCGCCCCCAGCGGGTGCGCTCCTGGATGATGAAGGCCACCAGGACGGCGGCGGCGGCAATCCACACGGCCATGGGAATGCCGAGGACGCGACCAAGCGAGAGCCAGCGAAAATTCTGGTCGGCGATGCGCACCGTGTCGCCACCCAGTATGGCCATGGCAATGCCCACGCCGGCAAAACCCATGCCCAGCGTGGTCATGAAGGTCGGCGTCCTGAGCTTGATATGCAGGAAACCATTGAGGAAGCCCATGAAGCCGCCGAGCAGCACGGCAATCGGCACGGCCGCGAGGCCGAGGTCAAGGCCAGAGATATCATTGGCGACAAGCAGGCTCGTGCATACGGCGGTCAGGGCCACGATTCCCTCGACCGAAAGGTCGATCGACCCCATGAGGATGACAAATGTCGCCCCCATGCACAGGACGATGGGGATCGAGGCCGAATTGAGAATACGGATGATGTTGCTGACGGTCAGGAAATTGCCGTTGAACAGCGAAATCAGGATGAAGAGGCCCACCAGCACGGCAAGCGGCGCCCACCTCCGCCAGTGCGTGAGAAGATTGACTTGCGTGGCAGCTTGCATGCGCCCTCGCGCCTCCTGACGGGTTGCCTCAGTAGGAAGCCGGGTGTTGCCACCCGGCTCCGACGTTACACCAGGGAGAAATTATCCGCGATACTGGATCTGGCCGGTGGCCTTGCCCCAGAGATCGTTGAAATCGACCTTCGGCGGGTTGGCCTTGTAGTCGGCGACATTGGCCTTGGTGACGACAATGCCGGTGCCATAGAACTCGCGATGTTCCTTTGGCTCCTTCGTGATGTCGATCTTGCCGGTGGCGTGGGCATAGGGAATGGCAAGGCCCATGCCGCCGGTCCACAATGGATCCCAGGCGATCGTGCCGGCAAATTCGCCAGCCTCGATGGCCTTCACCGCAAGCTCGATACCGTCGATGCCGACGACCGGAACCTTGCCTGCAAGGCCGTTCTGGCGGAGCGCCTCGAGGGCGCCCATGCCCATGCCGTCGTTGGCGGCGAAGACACCCTTGATCTGGTCGCCGAAGCGGGTGAGCCAGGCCTGGGTGATGTCGAAAGCCTTCTGCTCGTTCCAGTCAGCGGGCTGGAAGTCGAGCAGCGTCACCTTGCCATTGGTCTTGGCGATGGCGTTGTCGAGGCCGAGTTTGCGCTCGATCGCCGGAACGTTGGAGAGAATGCCGCCAAGTGCCACGACACCGCCCTCGCCACCGAAGGCGTTGAACAGTTCGGTGGCAATGGCTTCTGCCGTCGGCACGCCGTCAAATGACATGTGCGCCACATAGTTCGGGTCGAAGTCCCAGGGGTGCAGGTCGTTCGGCTTGTTCCACTGGGTGACGACAAGGCCGCCGGCCTTCTTGACTTCCTCGACGATCACGCGGGCGTCTGGCGAGTCGTTGGGGTCGACGTTGAGGATCAGCTTGCCGCCGGTGCGCTGCAGCAGCGCCTTGATGTCGGCGATGCCCTTTTCGGAGTTGCCGTCGGTCACCAGCACTTCATATTTGGCGCCAATCGACTTGGCGAATTCCTCGCCGCCCTTGGCAAAGGTCGCATGATATGGGTTGGCCACCGAACGCATGGAATTGGCGAGTGTCCAGGTCGTCTCCTGGGCAATGGCCGGCATCGGGAACGTTCCCGCCGCAGCGAGGCCGGCAGCGCCCTTGAGCACCGTGCGGCGGCTCAGCCGCGCATTTTGAAGTTTATTTGCAGTCATCAGTCTTCCTCCCGTATTTAGCTCTTTACTGCACTAACTAGTTACTGCATTCTATGCTTAAGTCAAGAGCCTTTGCTCGGGCCGCCGGGGCGGCTAGCTAGAACGACCAGAACAAGGCTCGGGAGACGGAGAAGATGGCAAACTTCCAGACCGGAAACGACGAAACGCCAGCACGGCGCAAGCCGATGCCGCGCGATGCCGAACTCACGCGCAAACGCATCCTTGATGCGGCAACCGTTGAATTTGCCCGCAAAGGTTTTGGCGGGGCACGCGTCGATGAGATTGCGCTGCGTTCAAAATCCAACAAGCGCATGATCTATCACTACTTCGGCAGCAAGGAGGTGCTGTTCTCGGCGGTCCTTGAGGATGCCTATCTCGGCATCCGCGCGGCGGAAGAAGCGCTCAACCTCGATGCGCTGTCACCGGAAACCGCAATCAAGACACTCATCGAGTTCACCTGGGACTACTACATCGATCACCCGGAATTCCTGAACCTTGTCAACAGCGCCAACCTGCACCGCGCCAAGCACCTGAAATCCTCGGAAGTGGTGCACAAGACTTCGGGACGGCTGGTCGGGATGGTGCAGTCGATCCTTGATCGCGGCGCTGCTTCGGGCGTGTTCCGCAAGGGCATCGATCCTGTCCAGCTCAACATCACCATTGCGGCGATCGGCTATTACTACCTGACCAACCGCTTCACCGGCTCCATCATCTTCAAGCGCGACTTCATGTCGAAAGACAACCTCAAGGCGCGCCTTGCCTTCAACCTCGAAACCATCCTCAGACTGATCAAGCGCGACCCATGACAAGCATCATTGCCACACCTTCTCTGTCTTCCGACATCTACGACCATATCCACGATACGGCGCGCAAGTTCGCCGAAAGCGAAGTGCGGCCGCGCGCCCAAAGCCTCGATGAGTCGGAAAGCTATCCCACCGACCTCTATGAAGGCATGGCGGCCCTCGGGCTCTTCGGCATCACTACACCGGCCGAGCTTGGCGGAGCTGGCCTCGATGCCCTGTCCTATGCGCTGGTCATGGAGGAACTGTCGCGGGGCTATGCCTCGGTTGCTGACCAGTGCGGCCTGGTGGAATTGATCTGCACCCTGCTCTCGGTCCACGGCAGCGAGGCGCAGAAGGCGCAGTTCCTGCCCGAGGTGCTGGGCTACAGGAAAAAGGTCGCCTACTGCATTACCGAAGCGGAGGCCGGAACCGATGTCTCCGGCATCAAGACAACGGCGCGGCGCGATGGCGATGACTGGCTGCTCTCCGGCTCGAAAATCTGGATCCACAACGCCCCGGTTGCCGATCTCGGCTTTGTTCTTGCCCGCACTGACCCAGAGGCGGGCCACCGCGGCATGTCGATTTTCATCACCGATCTCAATGCCAAGGGCGTTTCCCGCGGCAAGAAGGAACACAAGATGGGCCAGCGGGCCTCGCCTGTCGGGGCCCTGCATTTCGATGCTGTGCGCCTGCCGGGCTCTGCCCTGCTCGGGCAGGAGAACCGCGGCTTCCACATCATGATGAGCGTGCTCGACAAGGGCCGCATCGGCATCGCGGCGCTGGCCGTCGGCATTGCCCAGGCAGGACTGGAGGCGGCCGTCGAATATGCCAGGACGCGCAAGCAATTCGGCAAGGCCATCGCCGAGAACCAGGGCCTGCAGTGGATCATGGCCGACATGAAAAAGGATATCACGGCGGCGCGAAGCCTGGTGCAGCGCGCCGCCATGGTGATGGACAGTGGCGGCAACGCCACCATGGACTGTTCGATCGCCAAGTGTTTCGCCGGAGATTGTGCGGTGACGCACACCGCCAATGCCGTCCAGGTATTTGGCGGCTCTGGCTATATCCGCGGCTTTGAGGTCGAGCGCCTCTACCGTGATGCCAAGATCACGCAGATCTATGAAGGCACCAACCAGATCCAGCGCTCGATCATTGCGCGCGAACTTTTGAAGGGATGAAGCCATGACCGCCATCAGGAACCGCAAATTCGGCAGGGTGGGCTTTGACGTCACCGACATGGGCTTTGGTGCATCGCCCATCGGCAATTTCCTGAGACCCATTTCCGAGGAAGACTGCGAGGCCATGATCAACCGTGCCTGGGATGCCGGCATGCGCTACTTCGACACCGCCCCCTACTACGGGCATGGGCTTTCGGAAGCGCGCCTCGGCCATGCCCTGCGCTGGAAGCCTCGCAAGGACTATGTGCTTTCGAGCAAGGTCGGCCGCGTGCTGGTTCCATCGCGGCGCGCCGACATTGATTTCAAGCCATGGGTTGACGGCCTGCCTTTCAAATGCCGCTTCGACTATTCCTATGACGGCACGATGCGCTCCTTCGAAGACTCGCTGCAGCGGCTGGGGCTCGAACACATCGACATCCTCTTCATCCATGATGCCGATGTCTTCACGCACGGCGCCGAGATGCAGAAGGTCTATTTCAAGGAGGCCATGGACGGCTGTTACCGCGCGCTGGTCAAGCTGCGCGAGCAGGGTGCTGTCAAGGCGATCGGTGTCGGCGTCAACAATTGGGAAGTGATGCTCGACTTCATGAAGGCCGGTGACTTCGACACGTTGCTGGTTGCCGGGCGCTACACGCTTCTCGAGCAGGAAGCCCTCAATGAGTTGCTGCCACTCTGCGAAAAGCGTGGCACGGCGCTGGTGATCGGCGGCGGCTTCAATGGCGGCATCCTCGCCACCGGCGCAGTCCCCGGGGCCAAGTGGAACTACGCCCCTGCCCCTGCCCCGATCATGGAAAAGGTGAAGAAGATCGAGGCTGTCTGCGCCCGCCACAAGGTGCCGCTGCCGGCCGCCGCGCTACAATTTCTCCTCGCCCACCCGGCGGTTGCATCGCATATTCCGGGCACGCGCAATCTTGCGCAGATGAACCAGAACATCGAACTGGTGAGCTTTCCCATTCCGCGTGATTTCTGGCTGGA